>SYFR01000185.1 GCA_005800325.1 Myxococcales bacterium
CCAGTATCCCGCGCAGCAGGGCGGCCAGTATCCCGCGCAGCAGGGCGGCCAGTATCCCGCGCAGCAGGGCGGCCAGTATCCCGCGCAGCAGGGCGGCCAGTATCCCGCGCAGCAGCAGCCCGGCCAGTATCCAGGGCAGCAGCAGCCCGGCCAGTATCCAGGGCAGCAGCAGCCCGGCCAGTATCCCGCGCAAGGCCTGCCGCCCGGACATGGCGCCTGGCACGGGCAGTCGCCGAACGGCGGCCCGCATCTGGGTCATGCCGCGCCGAGCCGCTTTGATTCGCGGTTCAAGACCGGCCTCGCGCTGACGGTGCTCGGCTGCCTCATCGGGGCGGTGCTGCTGCTCAAGATGTTCGTCCTCGACGTGCCGCCTTCGTACCGAGACGTCGCCTATGCGGCGATGAAAAAGGCGTCGATCGCCGCGTACGTTCCGGTCGCCGTGTACCTCTTCGTGCCATACATGATCGACCGCTTCGATCCGGAGCCGGCGTGGGCGCTCTTCGGCGTGTTCGCCTGGGGCGCGCTCTTCGCGACCGGCATCAGCGCCGTCATCAACACCGCGGGCGCTCAGCTTGTGGGGGAGGCCATGCAGAGCGCCGAGGCGGGCCAGCTCTACGGCGCGGCGATCAGCGCCCCGTTGTTCGAGGAGCTCACGAAGGGCATGGCCATCTTCGGCATGGTCGTGTTCCTTCGGCGCGAGTTCGACGGCGTCGTGGATGGCATCATCTACGCCACGTTCGTCGCCATCGGGTTCGCGGCCACCGAGAACATCATCTATTACTTCCGCGCCGAGATCTCGACGGTGCTCGGCAAGCCGGGCGGCCAGAACCTCGGGGATTTGTTCTTTCTGCGCGGCGTGCTCACGCCCTGGCTCCACCCGATGTTCACGTCGATGACGGGGATCGGCTTCGGCCTTGCGCGCGAGGCGAACGAGGGCTGGAAGAAGGTTGTCTACCCGCTCGGCGGCTATTTCATCGGCGTGTTCATGCACGCATGGTGGAATGGCATGGCGCGCGTCTTCGGTGGCGGCGCCGTGATCTTGAACCTCGTCGTGGGCCTGCTCATGGCCGCGGCGTTCTTCATCATCATCTGCGTCCTGGTCCACAAGAAGGGTCTGACCATTCGCAAATTCCTCGAGGACGAGCTCTACCTCGGCAACCTCACGCAGGAAGAGATCGATCTCATCTCTTCGTACGGCGGGCGGCTCAAGGCGCGCATGTCCTGGCGCGGCAAGCTCGGCGCAGAGTTCGTGGCCGCCGGCGCGCGACTCGCGCTCAGCAAGTTTCACACGGCGCGGGCGATGAAGGGCCAGAAGCGCACCATCAGCGCCGACTTCATCGTGCCGCTGCGGCAAGATCTCGCGCGCCTGCGGCAGCAGATGATGGCGCAGCATCGAGGCTAGTGCACCGCACGGCGGCGCGCGGGGAGAGAGGCCCTCGTGCGCGCCTGCGGTGATCCTGCGGCTCGCGATCCTAGGAGATGCGAGCCAACCACCGGCGCTCGAGCCACGCCATCGCATCGGGCGCGGCGCGAAGCTCCGCGTCGATGGCACGCACGTCGGGACACGGAGCGAGCGACGTGGCGTACGCGCGCGCGAAGAGCACCCACGTCGTGAGCTCGTAGTGATAGAGGAGCGCCCCGAGCGGGTGCCTCGCCGCATGACTGAGGACCTCGGCCGCGGCCTCGAGGTCCGGCGCCGCGACGAGCGCGACCGACGTATCGAAGAGCAGCTCGCGCAAGAGCTCGAAGCACGCCTCCGGCTCGGCGACAGAGCGTTGCAGCAGCGCCTCGAAGCCGGCTTCGTCGAGGCCCGCCGCGGCGGCCGCGTCGCTCATCGCGGGCACCTGCGTCTCGAGAAACTCGGACTCGGGCGCGTGACCGAGCAGGCGCCCCACGGCGTAGAGATCGAACGCGCTCGCCACCGCCTCGGCCAAGAGCAGTCCGTCCGCCGTCCGCGCGTGCTCGCCGAGCGCGCGCTCGGCGACGCGGTGCCAGGCGTGGTGCGCGAGCTGATCGGCGCTGAGCGCGGGCTCGGCGAGGACCTCGAGGGCGCCGCCGGGAGCCCAATACGCGAGGTTCAAGAGCGAGACCGGATCGACGGCGGCGAGGGGGCCCTTCGGGTCGGCGACGAGAAACTGTGCATCCATGGACGCGAGCGCGCCGCGCAGCTCCTGGTAGACGCCGACGTGGCGAAAGGAGCGCTCGTCGAGGACCTCGAGCTCGTCGAGGCGGTACCGCGCGAGTTGCTTCATTCCTGGACGATTTCCGTGTGCCTGCCTCGGCGCCGCGGGTGTGCGGTCGTTCCGCGAGAGGTGCGCTATTCCTCGACGATTTCCGATCTCGTGCTCGCCACGAGCGCGAGCACCGCGGCGACGTCCTCGGGCACCACGCCTCCGCCTTCGAGCGTGCTCTTCAGATGCTGCGCGACCTCGGCGAAGGCCTCGGGTGAGATGCGAAGCCCGATGTGGGCGGCGCGCAGGGACCGGCCCTCGTAGTTGTCGGGCCCGCCGAGCACCTTGCAGAGAAACTGGGTCTGGTGACCGATGAGCCTCGGCATGTCGACGCCTTCGAAGTACGGCGCGAGAGACGGAGACGCGGTCACGTACTCGTAGAACCGCTCGACGAGCGTGCTGACCGTCGCGAACCCACCGTACTTGTCGTAAATGCTCTGCGCCATCGACGTAGGCCTCCCAAAGGTTGCACCCCCCTCGCTGCGCTGCGTGGTGCGCCCGATCGCGCGCCAGCAACGATGCTAGCGAGGTCTTCGCGCGGTGTCCGCTACGGATTGGCGCGGGTGGCGCAGGCGCTGCCGGGTTGCGGCGCTGCCGCGACACGAGCGGTCGCGGCTCAGGCGCTCGGAGGCGTGGACTTGGCGTGGCGCCTCATCCGCGACGCCGGGACGGAGATCAAGATGCGGGTCCCGGCGCCGCGCTCGCTCGTGACGCGCACCGTGCCGCCGAGCTCCTGCACCGCGCTCGCCACCACATCGAGCCCGACGCCGCGCCCCGAGATCGTCGTCACCTGGGCCGCGGTGGTGAGCCCCGGAAGCAGCGACAGCGCGAGCCGCTCGTCCGGCGTCATCGCGAGAGCCTGCTCGGAGGCGACGACCCCGAGCGCCACCGCGCGCTCGACCACCGCGTCGACGTCGATGCCGGCGCCGTCGTCGGAGGCCTCGACGCAGAGGTCCGCGCCGCGTCTCTCGAGGCGCACGACGATGTGTCCGGTCGGAGACTTTCCATGCGCGGCGCGCTGGTGCTCCGTCTCGATGCCGTGGTCGAGCGCGTTGCGGACGACGTGCATCAGCGCGTCGCGCAGGACGAGCAGCGTGTCGCGGTTCACCGGGGTGGCGCCGCCCTCGAGCACGAGCTCTGCGCGCTTGCCGAGGGAAGGCGCGAGCTCACGCACCGTCGCCTTGAGCCGCGCGAGCTGCGTCACCGCTGGGACCTCGAACAGCCGCTCGATGGCGACGAGCACATCTTCGGTGCGCGCACGTCCGTGCGAGAGCGCGACGTAGAGCCGCTGCATGCCGGCGAAGTTGCGCGCGATGACCGGGACCATTTGCGGCAGCTCCTCGTGCGTGCCGCCCTCCGCGCTGGTGGTGGTCGCGCAGAGGCCGGTGAGCGCGCTCCACCTCAGGTAGCACGGCGTCACGCCTCGCCCCCTCACCAGCGCCGCGCGCGCGAGACGCACGCGACCATCGCGGCGTCCCGCATCGGCAGGTTCGAACTCGACCTCGAGCTCGGCGTCGCGACGGCTCGACGCGACGGGAGCTCCGGCCGCGAAGATCGCGAGCAGCTCATCGACGTCGAGGTCGAGGGCGCGCGCGATCGCGTCGATCACCGAAGACGCGGCACGGCCGTCGACATGAAGGCGCTCGAGCGCGGCGCCGAGGCAGAGATCGTGGTGCGCGGCGATCCTGGGCTTCGCGTCGCCGCCGCCGTCGCATTTGGCGAACGCGCCCACGAGGTCGACGGCGTGCTCGCGCAGCGCGACCGGCAGCGTCCTGGCCTCCACGAGCGTGAACAGCGCGACCTCGCGCCACGCAGCATCAAGGAGGGCTCGCAGGCTCGCCTCGCGGTCGGGCGGCGCCGGCTGAGCCGCGGCCAGGGCCTCGAAGCGATGCGCGATCCAGGCGATGTGAACGCGCTCGACCGATCCGGAGTGGGCCGCGAGCGAGAGCGCTCGGGCGCCGACCTCTGCGATCGTGCCCGACCGCACGTGGTGCTCGATCCGGGCGAGCGTGACGATGATGGGGAGCCACGCTGGGCGCTCGAAGCCAACGTCGGCGCGCAGCGAAAAGCGACGCACGCTCGCGTCGGCCAGCGCCACGAGCCGCTCGAACGAGCGCACCGCGAGCGCGACGGACTCCGGCGAGGGCGAGGCCTCGCGCGACACCTCCGCGACCAAGGCGTCGACCGCCGCTGCGAGCGACGTGTCCGCGAGCGCACACGAGAGCTCAGCGATGCGCCGGGCGGACGCCAGCGCCGAATCAACGGCTCTCTTTACGGCGCGTGGCAGGATGGCGCGTTCGAGCGCGAAGAGCGACGCGTCGAGCGTCTGCATCTGCTCGTGAAGCTCGCTCGCCGCCGCGCGCCCGAGCTCGTCGTCGACACCGAACGCGCGAACGGCAAGGCGGTTGTAGCCGGCGCAAACGCCTTGAAGCTCCGCGAGCGCTGCGACGACGCGCGTGCCGAGCTCGGGCTGACTCGCGGCGTCGCACGGCTCGGCAGCGCGAACGGCCGCGATGGCAGCCTCGGCGGAGTGAGCCGAGGCCGTGATCCCACCGAGGCCAAGCGTCCGCGCGTTGCCCTTGATCGTGTGAACCAGCCGCAAGAGCTCGTTCACGCCCTCCGGCTCGCGCTCGAGACGCGCGGCGCAACGCCGCGCCCGTGACAGCGCCGCTGCCGATGACGCGAAGAGCTCCTGGATCGTGTCTCGTCCGTGACGTGACAGCTCTTCGAGGTGCGAGAGACTCTGCGCGTTGGCCTCGCGCTCCTGCGCCACGTCGCTCGCGAGGCGCTCGAGCTCGGTCACGTCTTCGACGACGAAGAGGATCTTCTCAACGACGGCGTCTTCCCACATCGGGCTGTACGAGAGCTTCAGCGCGCGCGAGGAGGCGGGCGTTCCGTCGGGCGAGGGGCGGGTGTACGTGATGCGGTCGGGCAATCCATCGACCGCGAGCGCCCACTGCAGCTTGTCCGCTCCGAGCGCGAGGTTCAGCGTGGTGCGAACGTCATCGAACGCCCCGCTCGCCTTGTCGACGTCGGCGAAGACCGTGTCGAGGATCCCCTTGCCTTCGAGATCGCGGCCGAAAATCTCGCGCGTGTAGCGCGACACCGGAGGCACGACCGTGAGCTCTGCGCCGATCGCAAAAACGGCCTGCCGCATCTTGTCGAGGAGATCGGTCAGGCTGCGCTTCTGTTGACGCAGCAAGCGGTTGTTGGTCTCGATGAGCTGCGAGAAGCTTCGCAGCATCGCCTCCTTCTGCTGCACGCGCGAGAGGTCACGCCCCTCGAGCCACAGGCGGGTCAGCCCCTCTGCCTGGACGCGGCGCACGACGTACTCGACGGGGATCGGGCGCCCCCGGTCCCCGAATGCGTCCGCAGCGACGACGAAGCGATCCACATCGGATAGCGCGGCGGAGAGGTCGACGTCGGCGAAGACAGGCGACACGTCGCGGATCGTCGTCAGCGCTGCGCCCCTGCCGGCCCACTGCGTCAGCGCCTCGTTGGCGCGAAGGATCGTGCCGTCGAGCTCGAGCAGCGCGAACGGCGTGTCGAGCTTCTGCACGGCGCCGGCCACCGAGCTCTCGCCGCTCGAGGCTTCGTGCTGCGCGCCGCGCGCCGGCTCGGTCAACTTCATCGAGCGCTGCCAGAGCGAAGCGAGCGATCTTGCGGAGGCCCCTCGGCGTTGCAGGCTCGCTCAGGCATCGAGGCCCAAGGCCGTACGAATTCCGCCGAGCAGCGTCTTTGGCTTGAAGGGCTTCGGCAACCACGCGGTCACGCCGACGCGACGACCTTCCGCCATCATCTCCTTCGACACCTCGGTCGTCAGCACGAGGATCGGCACGACGCTCATGTCGGGGCGCTCGCGAAGATTCTGGATGAGCTCGAGGCCGGACATCCCGGGCATGTTGATGTCGACGATCAGCATGTCCGGCGCGGCGCGGCCTACGTCCTCGAGCGCGCGAAAGCCGTCTTCGGCGACGCGCACGCTGAAGCCATTCTGATTGAGGAAGCCGTGCAGCTGCTGCCGCACGGTCAACGAATCATCGACGACAAGGATCGTGGGCATAGCGCTCCATCCGCGGTAGAGGATCACATGTACGCCACCGGCGGCGATTTCGCTAGCGTTCGGACAACGGCGTTCGGGCAACGGCGTGTCGGCGCCGGCCGGCGAGCTCGCGGCACGAGGCCGCGGCAGGCTTGACGAGGGCGGCCGGCGCGGTCAGGCTCACCGCATCACCCACACGGGGCCGAACGGTTTCGACGTGGGGACGGAAGGTTAGTCTGCGTGCGGCGGCGCCCGAACCGCCATATCAAGCGGGACGTCCTAGTTGCGAACGACAACGCAATCGCTCTCGCAGCCTGAAAGGGCAGTGAGCATTCGCCGGGCAGGTCGCCCTAGTACTCGGCGCGTGTCAACCACAGGGCTAGGTCGCGTAAGAGCGCTCGCTGTAGCGGGACCGAAAATTACTGCAAGCTAGGTCGTAGCCGAATCTACGAACCCCGTCGCCTGGGTAAGGCGACTACGCACGTGAACGAAGGCTGGCTGGAAGCCTCGCGGACCCGGGTTCAATTCCCGGCGGCTCCACTAGTTTTGATGGCGAGGCGGGGCCCCAACCCCACCCGCGACTTCGCGTGGCGGGGCCCCAACCCCACCCGCGACTTCGCGTGGCGGGGCCCCAACCCAACCCGCGACTTCGCGTGGCGGGGCCCCAACCCAACCCGCGACTTCGCGTGGCGGGGCCCCAACCCAACCCGCGACTTCGCGTGGCGGGGCCCCAACCCAACCC
>SYFR01000186.1 GCA_005800325.1 Myxococcales bacterium
GGCCCGCCTCCTGCTGGCCCGCCGCCGACGGCGTGGCGGCTCACGCCGCTGCTCGGCCCCGAAGGCGCCGGCGCGACGCTGCGCTACCGATTCTAGCGATTGCGGAACCCTTCGGCCGGCCGCAGCGATGCGGCGTAGAGGCTCGGCACGATCGTCGCGCATAGGCAGATGAGCAGCGCGATGACGCCCGTCAGCACGAACTCCTGCGGGCGAACGAGCACCGGCAGCCGCGAGATGAAATAGACCTTCGGATCGAGCGGAAATCCGTACGCGAGCAGGCCCTTGCAGACGACGACGCCGAGCAAGAGGCCGAGCGTCGTGCCCACGAGCCCGATGATGCCGCCCTGATAAAGGAACACGCGCAGGATGGCGCCGTCGGTCGCGCCCATCGCCTTGAGCACGCTGATCTCTTTCTGCTTGTCGAGCACCACCATGATGAGCGTCGCGACCACCGTGAACGCGGCCACGAAGATGATGATCGTGAGGACGGCGCTCATCCCGACCTGTTGGATCGTGAGCGCGGTGAAGAGCCCATGATTCAGCTCTTCCCAGTCCATCGTGTGGTAGACGCCGCTCGCGAGCATGCTGGCGATCTCGCTCGAGACGGCGCCCGCGCGATCGATGTCGTCGAGCTTCATCTCGATGCCCGTCACCGTGTCGCCGTGGTCATAGAAGACCTGCGCCTCGTAGAGATCGGTGTAGACGAGCTTCGAGTCGTACTGGTCGAAGCCGGCCTCGAAGATCGCGATGACGCGGTACCGCCTCGCGACCGGCGGCTTGATCTGCCCCCCCGCGAAGCTGAAGCCGATGGTCGGCGAGGTCACCGTGACGCAGTCGCCGAGGCGCCACTTGGTCTCGCCCGACGCGAGCTCTTCGCGCCCGAGGCCTAGCGTCTTGCCGAGCGAGGCGCCCACGACCATCCCCGGCAGCTTCGCGACCGCGGCCGGGTTGGCGCACGGATCCACCTCGGCGTCGGCCGGCAGCACGTCCTCGTCCGGCAGCGCGACGAGCCCCTCTGCGGTGCGCGGCAGGCTGGCCCTGTCGCGCGGCGCACGCGGCGCTGGTGCGATGGCCGCGGGCGTGCTCGCTGCCGTTGCGCTCGAGGTCGCCGTCGCGAGGGAGGGCTTCGGCTGGGCCTCGGCCGTGCTCGCGAGCGAGGGCTTTGGCTCGGCCTCGGCCGTGGTCGCGAGAGCGGCGCTGGGCACCGGCGGCGCCGCCGTCGGCACGGGAAGCTCCACGGAAAACGGGAGGATTTCGCGCGCGGCGGCGGGGCGCGCGTCCGAACGGCGCAGCTCGTCGAGCGAGCCTTGAATGATGTATCTCGGCAGATCGAGCACGGGCTCGAGCCCGTCGTAAGCGCCCTGCCACTCGTCGGCGCGCGACGTCACGCCCAGGCTCAGCTTCGGATCGACGCCCTTGACGAGCACGCCGGTCGCCGTCGAGCCAGCGTGCGTGATCATCATCGGGTTGATGCTGAACGGGGCGACGCCGACGACCCCGGGCACCTTTGCGACCGTCGCCATCACCTTGCGGTACTCGCGAAAGTTGGTCGAGTACTTGAGGACGAGCACGTGCGCGTTGACGCCCAGCACCTTCGAGCGAAACTGCTGATGAAAGCCGCCCGTGACGCTCATGATCGTGGCGAGCGCCGCGACGCCGAGCACGACGCCGAGGATCGCGAAGGCCGTGCTGACCGAGATGGTGCCGCGCTTCTGCGACCCCATGTAGCGGAGCGTCAGCTTCAGCGGGTAGCCCATCGCGGGCGCGTCATAGCAGATCGCCCGCGGGCTCGCTGACGGTTCGTGGGCTCGCGGGCGGTGTGGCACGGCGCGCCCCGTCTTCGCGGTCAATTCCGCGCGGCCGGGCCTCGCGGCTGCGCGGCAGGGCCGAGCCGGACTGCGCGACAAATTCCGCGCACGCGACTTCTCGCCCGTAATCCCGCCTGGTAGTATCGTGACGCCGCTGGAGCTTGGGGGCCGCTCGAGACCGGCGTTCGGTGAGAGCTTCGCAATCGGAATGAGCGCAGCCAATGACAGCAAGCGTGCAGCGCCGCCGGTGCCAAGCACTCCGGCGAGCGATCTCTCGCCGCGCCAGCACACCGGGACCGTGGCGGTCTCCGACTCGCGTCAAACTGGGGATTTTCCGCGCTCGCTCGAGTTCGAGCCGGGCTACGGCGGCCCACCCGAGCGCGACTCGCTGCCGCGCGACTCGCGGCAGGGCGACGAGGCGCTGTGCATGACCGAGGCCCCGCGCACCGATCGCGTGCCCGAGTCGAATGACGCGCCCGAAGCGGTGACGGACGAACATGTCGCTCGCGGCGCCGGTGCTGCCGAGGGGCTCGTCGGCTCGGTCGTCGGCGACCGCTACATCGTCGACAAGCTCGTCGGGGAGGGCGGCATGGGTCGCGTCTACCTCGCCCACCACAAGGTGATCGAGCGCAAGGTCGCGATCAAGATCCTCCACCCCGAGCTCCTCAAGGACAAAGAGGCGGTGAGTCGCTTCGTGCGCGAGGCCAAGAGCGCCTCGAGCATCGGCAACCCGCACATCATCGACATCCTCGACTTCGGCGAGATGCCCGACGGCTCGACGTACTTCGTCATGGAGTTCCTCGACGGCAAGCCCCTCTCGGCGGTGCTCCAAGAGTCGGGCTCCCTGCCGGCGCTCGCCGTGTGCGAGATCGCGCTGCAGCTATGCGACGGCCTCGCCGCCGCGCACGACAAGGAGATCGTCCACCGCGATCTCAAGCCCGAGAACGTCGTCGTGCGCCGCCGGGGCCACAGCTACTTTTGCAAGATCCTCGATTTCGGGATCGCGAAGGTGTCGGGCAAGGGCGGCAGCACCAAGCTCAC
>SYFR01000187.1 GCA_005800325.1 Myxococcales bacterium
ACTGCCGGCGCAGCGGCATCGATCCCCGCGCGCTGCGGATGACGCCGATCATCCAGCGCATGATCCAGCCCGAACTGGCCGGCGTGGCCTTCACCGTGAACCCCGCCACGGGCGCGGAAGAGGTCGTGATCGAGGCGTGCGCCGAGGCAAGCGATCGCACCGGCGTCGAGATGGAGGCGATGACCGCGGCGAGCGTCGCGGCGCTGACCCTCTATGCCATGCTGAAGGCCGCCGAGCGCGGCATCGCGATCGAGTCGGTGGTGCTCGTCGAGAAGAGCGGGGGGCGGTCCGGGCTCTACCGACGCGACGCCGGTGAGGGCGAAACATGAGCCCGCGCACGGCGATCGTGACGCGGCCGATCGCGCTCGACGCGCTGGTCGCGGCCGTCTCGCACCCGGGGGCAGGCGCGGTCGCGACGTTCCTAGGCACGGTCCGCGACACGAACGCGGGGCTCACGGTGACGCTGCTCGAGTACCACGTGTACGAGCGGCTCGCCGAGGCGGAGCTCGCGTCGATCGCGCATCAGGTCGAGGCCGAGCTGCCGGGCGTGCGTGTCGCGTGCGAGCACCGCGTAGGGACGCTCGTGGTCGGTGACGTCGCGGTCGCGTGTGCCGCGAGCGCCCCTCACCGCGGCGAGGCCTTCGCTGCGTGCCGCGAGCTCATCGATCGCGTCAAGGCGCGCGTCCCGATCTGGAAGCGCGAGCACGGTCCCGATGGGCCCTACTGGGTCGGGTGGCACGACGCGCGCTGCGGCCACGGCCACGGCCACGGTGACGGTGACGGTGATTAAAACGTTCCGCTGAGCGTGATGCCGTTCGGCGCGAAGTGAAGCCTCGTCGTCGAGAGCGCGCTGGCGGGGGCGTCGCCTGGGGCGTCGCCGGTGTCGCTGCCGCTGTCGCCGCTGTTGGCGAGGAGGGCGAGCGTGACGCCGACGCCGCAGCCGACACCGCCCACGACGAAGAGCGTGGTCGAGACGTCGCCGAGCGTCATCGCGGAGTCGACCTCGCCCGCGAGGGAAGGGTCGCACACGTTGTCCGAGCCGCACTGGTCTTTGAGGTCGGTGGCCTTGCCGACGAAGAGCCCCCCGGTCACCGCTGCGGCGACGAGTCCCGCGCCGCCGATCCCGAAGGCGAGCCCCGGTGCGAGCCACTTCGATGTGCCGCCGCCCGAGGCTCCGGTGTTCGCCGCGCCCAAGGTGACGCGCACCTGCTCGCCCTCCGCGGCGTTGAAGCTCTTCTTCTCGGCTGCGCCTGCACTTGCACCTGCGGCGGCACTCGGCGTGGCGACGAGCTCATGCGCGCCCGGATCGATGGGGAGCGGCGCCTCGAGCGCGCCAACATCGAGCGCGGCTCCGTCGAGCGTCACGCTCACGAACCCTTCGGCGTCGAGCTCGAGCGTCGGGATCCGCGGCTTCAGCGCCTCGAGCAGCTGACTCGCCTCGAGCTGCGCTGCGCGAAACGCCGGGGACGCATCCGCGGCGAGCTCTTCCTGCACGATCGCCTCGAGCTGCCTCTTCGCCTCGAGGAGCTTGCCGAGCTTGTCGAGCGCCTTGCCGCGAAACACCAAGATCGCCGGAGAATGCGCGCGTGCGTCGGCGAGCGCGAGCAGCTCGGCAGCTTCTTTGTATTGCCCGCGGCCGTAGAGGTCGACGCCGCTGTCCGCGAGCTGCCCCGCTGCCTCGCGATCCGCCTCCGCGCCCGCTGGGGCTGCGGCGGGCCTGGGCTCCTGTGCCGCCGCGGGGCTGGCAACGAGCAGTGCCGCGAGCGCGGCAGTCGACGTCCAGGCCTTGAGGCGACTCATGGCACGAGGACTTATCCGATTTGCGGTGCGCCGAATACGTTGGCGCGTGCGCGTGGCCCCTACGCGACGTGCGCCTCGCGTCGACGCGGACCGCCATGTTAGCGTCGGCGGCATGGCCCTCTCGAATCGCGCGAGGAGCATCCTCCTGTTCGCTGCCGCGCTTGGCGCGGGTTGCAATGCGCTCTTCGGCGTCGACCAGCTCGTGCTCGATGAGCCGGCAGCGGCAGGCGGAGACGCGGGGAGCGGCGAGCTGGGCAAAGCGTGCGACGTCGCTGCCGCATGCGCGAGCGGCCAGTGCGTCGACGGCGTGTGCTGCGAGAGCGCGTGCGCGGGCCCGTGCGAAGCGTGCGTCGCGAGCAAGACCGGCGAGGCAGATGGCGCCTGCGCTCCGGTCCTCTCGGACACCGATCCCGACGACGAGTGCGCGCTCTCCGAGTCGGCCTGCACCGGCGCGGCTTGCAGCGGCGCTGCGGCTTGCCAACCGCTCCCGGCGGCGACGACATGCCGGCTCTCTCGCGGACCCTGCGATCTGGGAGAGCAGTGCACTGGCGACGTGGGCGACGCGTGCCCGACGGACGGCTTCGCGGCGGCAGGCTCGGAGTGCGCCGGCGGGCTCTGCAATGGCAAGACCGCAGTCTGCAACGTCTGCCCGGTCGCGTTGGCGCTCGGACGCAGGCACAGCTGCGCCAGAAAGAGCGACGGCACGCTGTGGTGCTGGGGTGACAATGAGCGCGGGCAGCTCGGCGTCGGCTCGGCGACCGACAAACTCCTGCCGGTTCAGGTCAATGCGCTCGGCAACGACGTCGCTGAGGTGGCGCTCGGTGAGTTTCACAGCTGCGCGCGCAAGAGCGACGGGACGGTGTGGTGCTGGGGTGACAATGAGCGCGGGCAGCTCGGCGACGGCTCGGACCTCGACAAGAGTGTTCCCGTGCTCGTGGGAGCGCTCGGTAACGACGTCGTCTCGATCGGGCTCGGCGTGCGCCACAGCTGCGCATTGAAGTCAGTGGGCTCGGTTTATTGCTGGGGCGACAACGAGTACGGCCAGCTCGCACAGGGCAACTACGGCATGGGCACGGAAAAGAGCACGCCAGTTAAGCTATTTGTCTCGGGAACAGAGCTCGCGCTTGGGGGCTACCGTGGCTGTGCGCGCAATCCGGACAAGGGTTTTTCTTACTGCTGGGGCTTCAACGGCTATGGCGAGTTTGGCAACGGCGAGAACTCCACCAGCGAGGTAGCGGCGGTGCTCCTTCCTCCTGCGACGAACGCGGCCGCCAGCTCCGGGATGGCGCTCGGCACGAACCACACCTGCGGGCGCGCGGCCGGCGGCAAGGTCTCGTGCTGGGGCGCCAACGACAAGGGCCAGCTCGGCGACGGCACGACCTCGGACAAGAGCACGCCGGTACCGATCGCCGTGTTGGCGGGGCCTGTGAAACAAATTGCGCTTGGCGCCCGCCACAGCTGTGCTCTCCAAGCCGGGACGATCCGTTGCTGGGGCGCCAACGGATACGGGCAGCTCGGAGACGGGACGCAAATCAACGAGCTCACGCCGACGAAGGTGAACGGGCTCGCGGACGGCGTCCTGCAAGTCGCGGCTGGCGACTCCCATACCTGCGCCATCGCAGCTGATGGCGCCGTCTGGTGTTGGGGGGCCAACGGCAGCGGGCAGCTCGGCGACGGCACGATGGTGCCCACGAAGATCCCGGTGCAAACCATGCCGAATTGCCTCTGACGTCCGTGACCGAGAGGCCAATGCCCATGAGCCAATGCCCATGAGCCAATGCCCATGAGCCTTCGCGCCGGCTCGGTCGCTACCTCGGGTGCGGGCGGCCCAGCCCCGTGCTGGGCGGCGCCGCGCTGAGCGGCTCGAGCAGCGTGCCCGGCTGTCGCCATACCCAGAAGATGTTCACCGTGCACACGAAGTGGCACGCGGACATCACAAAGGGCCACAGCATCGGCCAGCGCGCCGACGCGAGCATGCCCACTGTGTAGCCGAGCGCCATGCACCAGAAGCGCCGCTCGAGATTGACCGTGATCAGCCAGCCGGTGCCCGTCCAGAACGCGAAATAGAGGAGGACGGCGCCGTTCTTGTCCAGGCCATTGAGCATCGCGGCGCCCGTGAGGATCGGCTGGAGCGCGAGCACCGTGAACAGCGAGACCCTGTGTGCCAACGTCGGGTGAGACAGCTCCCTCTGGATATCTCTGTACCGAAGGGCGGAGAATGGATCCCCGAACGTGCCCAAGCCATCCGCAGTTTCTGGTCCTGAAAAGTCGAACGGAGCGGGCCCCCGCGACCA
>SYFR01000188.1 GCA_005800325.1 Myxococcales bacterium
CAACTAGCCCGTCCGCAACTAGCCCGTCCGCAACTAGCCCGTCCGCAACTAGCCCGTCCGCAACTAGCCCGTCCGCAACTAGCCCGTCCGCTACTAGGCAATTGGCAATGCGAACCACGAGTTCGCCCAGGTAGGTCCTCGCATGATCCCCGGACTCGGAAAAGCATCGCTCACGATTGGCAGCCACCCACAATGCGACGTCGTCGTGCACGGACACGGCGTCGCCCCCGACCACGCGCGGCTCCTCAATCAGGGCGGCAAGCTCGTGTTCGTTCAGGGCAACCTGGCGCCCACCAGCGTCGGCGGGCGCAACCTGGCTCCCGGCGAGCAGGTCCCGTTCGACTTTCGCCAGCAGTTCCGGCTCGGCGAGGCGACGCTGCCCCTCGACCACCCGGCGATCACCCTGAGCCTGATGTGCGCGGGCCAGCTCGCGCCGGCGCCCGGCCGTGTCGTCATCGGCCGCGATCCGGCGCAGGTGCACGTCGCGCTCGCGCACCCGAGCGTCTCGAGCATGCACTGCACGGTCGCGCTCGACCGCATGGTGGTGACCGACCACGGCTCGACCAGCGGCACCTACGTCGGCGGCCAGCGCATCGAGGCGAACCAGCCGATCCCGCTCTCGCACGGAGCCAGCATCTTCCTCGGTCCCGTCCCGGTGCAGGGCTCGCTCCTCATGCAGCTCGGCCACGCGCTGGCCCAGGGCGGCGCCTCCGCGAGCGCCCAGGTGAGCCCGCCCCCGGGCCAGGGCCAGCACGCCGGCCCCGCAAATCAAGGGCCCGCCGGCGCCGCAAACCAAGGGCCCGCCGCGCAGGCCGCCGGTGATTCCGCGACGCCGCGCAAACACAAGACGATGTTCGGCCAGCTCGACTTCTCGCAGGGCGGCAAGGCCGTGCGCACCATCGGCCGCACGCCCGACAACGACATCCCGGTCACGCACCCCCAGGTGTCGAGCCGCCACGCCGACGTCGAGCAGCTCGGCGGCAAGCTCTACGTGACCGATCGCGCTAGCGCCAACGGCACGTTCGTCCGCGGCCATCGCATCCCCGCCGGCCAGAAGGTCGAAATCGGGAGCGGCGAGAAGATCTACATCGGCCCGATGCCGCTTCAGCTCGTGATGAACGCGAGCGGCGCGGTCGAGGTCTTCAACGAGGCCGCCGAGGCGCGCTGGGCCGGGCGCCCGCTCTACGACATCGAGGCATGGCAGCTCAAGCTCGAGGTCCCAGACCGCGACGACAAGACCCGCATGAAGGTGCTGCTGGACGACGTCTCCTTCAAGGCGCTGCCCGGCGACATGATCGCGCTGATGGGCCCGAGCGGCGCCGGCAAGACGACGCTCCTCTTGACGCTGAACGGCTACCTGCCGCCGAGCGACGGCCGCGTGCGCATCAACGGCGAAGACCTCTACAGCATCTTCGATCTCCTGCGCGGCTCGATCGGCTACGTGCCGCAAGACGACCTCGTGCACGCCGAGCTCACGGTGTTCGAGGCCGTGCGCTACAGCGCGAAGCTCCGCCTGCCGCCCGACTACTCGAACGCGGACATCGACGCGCGCGTCCAGCAGACCCTGAGGGATCTCGGCCTCGACTCGGTCGCCCACCTCGAGATCGGCGCCCCCGAAAAGAAGGTCCTCTCGGGCGGCCAGCGCAAGCGCGTCAACATCGCGCTCGAGCTCGTCACCGATCCGGTCATCCTCTACCTCGATGAGCCCACCTCGGGCCTCGCCGCCGACGACGCCGCCGCGCTCATCACGCTCCTGAGCGATCTGGCGAAGGCCACCGGCAAGACGATCATCATGACGATCCACCAGCCGGCGAAGGACGAGTACGAGAAGTTCACGCACGCGCTCATCCTCGGTTACGGCGGCGTCCCGATGTTCTTCGGGCCCACGATCCCCGACAGCTACAAGTTCTTCAGCGGCTACCAGCGACGCAACGGCGCCTACGTCGAGCCGCAGGCGAGCGAGCTGGTCGACAACCCGCGCGACCTGTTCGGCAACATCGCCGAGCGCGAGGTGCCGATTCACAAGCACCTCCTCGCGCAGAACCCGAACGCCACGCGCGCCGCCGCGCGCAACCAGGGGGCGATGCTCTGGCGGCAAGAGTTTTTCTCGAACACGAACCCGATCTACCAGCGCATGTACTCGGGCCGCCGGTCGATCGGCGCCGAGGAGGGGCAGCGCGGCGTACCGGACACGCGCACGTCGTCGAGCGGCCAGTTCGCGCTCCTCCTGTCGCGCTACTTCAAGACCAAGGTGCGCGACGTCAGCGGCACCGCGATCATGCTGGCGCAGGCCCCCATCATCGGCGTGCTGCTCGCCGTCGTGTTCGGCGGGCAAGCCGACGCCGCGCCAGGGTGGTGCCTCGGAGCCCTCCACGAGCTCGCTACTCGCAACCAGGAGAAGGGCGCCGGCAACGTCTTCGATTCGCTCGCCACGACCCAGGATCACACCGGCGCGATGTTCTTCTTGGTCGTGAGCTCGGTGTGGTTCGGGACCTCGAATGCGGCGCGCGAGATCGTCCGCGAGCGCTCGATCTACCTGCGCGAGCGGATGGTGAACCTCGGTCTCTTCAATTACGTGTTCAGCAAGTTCGCGCTGCTCTGCATATTTTGCATCGTGCAGTGCACCATGCTGCTCGGCATCGTGTTCTTCACGCTTGGCTTCCACGGCGGCATGAACGCCTTCTTCATGGAGCTCGCGGCGCTCGTCGCGACGTCGGTCACGGCCGTGGCCCTCGGCCTGCTCTTGTCGACGCTCGTCTCCTCTTCCGAAGCAGCGATGGCGCTCACGCCGATCGCGCTCATCCCGCAGGTCGTCCTCGGTGGCCTGATGGTCCCGGCGACGACGATCCCGAAGCTCAGCGCCCTCATGTACTCGATCCCCGCTCGCTGGGGCTTCGAGGCCGCGATCGTTTCCGAGCGCCTGGCCATCGCGAACCACAAGGCCTGGCTCATCGACCTCAAGGCACCCGGCAAATCGAGCGCCGCGGACTTCATTCAGAATGGCAAGTTCGAGTGCGCGACGGCGCAGCTCGCGAGCGACTCGCTCAACGGCGCGTGGTCGTTCACCACCCACGAGCAGATCTACCTGCCCTACGCGGCCCTCGGCGGCATGACCGCGTTGATCCTCGTGGCGATCCTCGTGACGCTGAAGCGCCGCGATCGTATCTGAGGCAACCGCTGTCGCGCGCTCGGCACGTCCGCAACACCGAAGACTCACGCCTCCGAAACGCGAGCTTCATGCGCCGCTTCGCTTCCGCACCCCGCCGCGCATTGGGCCGCGCATTGGGCCGCGCATTGGGCCGCGCATTGGGCCGCGCATTGGGCCGCGCATTGGGCCGCGCATTGGGCCGCGCATTGGGCCGCGCATTGGGCCTCCCATTGGGCCTCCCATTGGGACTCTCGCTCGCGCTCGCGCCGACCGCCGCCTTCGCGCAGTCGAGTGGCGCCGCCGCCGCCGAGCCGCGCTTCGACGACAAGGGGCGCCCGATCCCGAGCGCGCCCGAGACCCCGAAAGGTGGCGCACAAGAGGGCGCGCCGCCGGCCGGCGTCACCTTGCCCGAGCCCCAGAATCCCCCGCAGCCCGCCTATACCGACGAGGCGAAGGCCAAGGGCGTCGAGGGTTCGGTCGTGCTGCGGCTGACGATCGACGAAGCCGGCAAGGTCGCGCGGGCGTTGGTCGAGTCCGGGCTCGGCCACGGCCTCGACGAGGCGGCGCTCGCGGCAGCCAAGGAGCTCGTCTTCACCCCGGCCCGCCGCAACGACAAGCCGTTTCGCGCGACCGTCCGCTACCGCTTCGACTTCAGGCTCGAGGAGCGCATCGTCGAGGTCGCGCGCGCGCTCGGCGAACTGCGCGGGACGGTGCGGATCCAAGGCGAGGAAGAGCCGCTCGTGGGAGCGAAGCTCGTGCTCACCGAGGCGACCGCGTCCGCGGACGTCTACGCACCGCCGATCACGCGCGAGCTCACGGCTGGGGCCGACGGCAGCTTCGCGTTCGGCGCGCTCCCGGCCGGCGACTACCGCATCGCGGTCACGGCCCCGGGGTTCGATGAGCTCGTCGTGCGCGAGTCGATCAAGGAAGAGACCGAGAGCGTCGCCACCTACCGGCTCGTGCGCACCGCCGTGCCGGGCACGATCGAGATCCTCGTGACCGATGAGGCGCCGCCGCGCGAGGTCACACGCCGCACCATCGAGAAGCGCGAAATCGAGAGAATTCCCGGCACCAACGGCGATGCCCTGCGCTCCCTGCAGAGCTTGCCGGGGGTCGCGCGGCCGCCGGGGATCTTGGGGGCGCTCCTCGTGCGCGGCTCGGGACCCACGGACACGCAGACCTTCGTCGACGGCACCTTCGTCCCGCTCATCTACCACTTCGGCGGCCTCACGAGCGTCGTCCCCACCGAGCTCCTGAGTCGCATTGATTTCTACCCGGGCAACTACAGCGCCCGCTACGGCCGCGCCATGGGCGGCATCGTCGACGCGGGCCTGCGCTCGCCGCGCACCGACGGCCTCCACGGCCTCGCGCAGGCGGATCTCATCGACGCGCGCGCCATGCTCGAGGGGCCCATCCCCGACACCGGCGGCGACTTCAGCTTCGCGGTCGCCGGGCGCCGCAGCTACGTCGACGCGTGGCTCGGCCCCGTGCTCGAAGAGGCGGGCGCGGGCGTCACGCAGGCTCCTGTCTATTACGACTACCAGCTCGTCCTCGACGGCAAGCCGCGGCGCGGTCACAAGCTGCGCGCGTCGTTCTACGGCTCCGACGACCGGCTCGATTTGCTGGTGCACGATCCGGCGCCGAACGAGCCGGCCCTGAGCGGCGATGTGTCGCTCGCGACCTCCTTCCAGCGCGCGGCGATCTCTTACGACGTCGACCTCAAGGGCGGCGATCGCGTCGAGTCGATGGTGTCGTTCGGGCGCGAGAGCATCCAGTTTTCGCTGTCGCAGTTCTTCTTTCGCGTGCAGGCGCTCACCCTGTTCGCGCGCGCCGAGTACCAGACCCAGCTCTCGCCCACGGCCACGATGAACGCGGGCCTCGACCTCTTCTCGGGCGGCTTCGACGTGGCGCTGCGACTGCCCGCCCCGCCCCAGCCCGGCCAGCCCCCGAATCAGCCCTTCTCGACGCGCTCGCTCGAGTCGTACAGCGAGCGAACCTACGCCATGTTGCCGGGCGCTTACGTCGAGCTCGAGCTCCGCCCCAACGAGCGCACGCGCATCGTCCCGGGCGTTCGCATGGACTACTACCAGCTGAACCATGCCCTCGACGTGAGTCCGCGCCTCAACGCACGCTACGTCCTCAAGGACACCTTCCCGCGCACGACCCTGAAAGGTGGCGCCGGCGTGTTCTTTCAGCCGCCGCAGATCCAGGAGCTCCGCCCGCCGTTCGGCTCGCCGAGCGTCGCCTCGAACCGCGCCATCCACTACGGCCTCGGCGCCGAGCAGGAGGTCACGCAACAGGTCGACGTCACGCTCGAGGGCTTCGCCAAGCAGCTCGACCACCTCGTCGTCTCGCACGCGTCGCCCGACGGCCGCGTCGCCTTCGCGAACGACGGCGCCGGCTATGCGGTCGGCGGCGAGCTCCTCGTCAAGTACAAGCCCGACGAGCGCTTCTTCGGCTGGCTCTCTTATACGCTCTCGCGCTCCGCGAGACGGGACGGCCCCGACGCCCCCCTGCACCTCGTACCGTGGGATCAGACGCACATCCTCACGGTGCTCGGGAGCTACCGCCTCGGCGATGGCTGGGAGCTCGGCGCGCGCTTCCGCCTCGTCAGCGGGAACCTCGTCACGCCGAACGTCTGCGACGCGACCAGCGACACCTGCGATCCGAACCGCATCGGCGGGCTCTTCCACGGCGCGAGCGGCGCCTACACGCCCATCCCCTCGGCCGAGATCTTCAGCGAGCGGCTGCCGTATTTCCACCAGCTCGATCTGCGCGTCGACAAGTCTTGGCAGCTCGAGGACTTCAAAGTGAGCGCCTATCTCGACGTTCAAAACGCCTATAACCAAGGCAACGTGGAGGCGATCCTCTACAACTTCAACTACACGCGAAGGCAATTCGTGACGGGCCTGCCCATCATTCCGAGCCTCGGCGTTCGGGGGGATTTCTGACATGAACCGCGCGACCTCCCCCGCACCCGTTCGCGCCAACACCCCTCCGTCGCGCCGTGGCGTGCGCGCGCTTCTCGCTTTTGCGGCTGCGCTCGCGCTCGCCATGAGCTGCTCGCCAGGCTTCGAGCCGCCGAGCAAGGTGACGGGCCTACGCGTCCTGGCCATCACGACCGATCGCCCCTACGCGCGCGGCGGCGACGAGGTCACACTGGCGATGACCGTGACCGATGGACTGGCGAGTAGGCTGGCCAATGAGAAGGCCAATGGGACGGCCAGTGGCGGCGGCGGTGCGGGCGGCGCTGGCATGGGCGGCGCTGCGGGCGGCGGTGGCTCTGGAATGGCCGAAGGCGCGCCGCGGCCGCTTCAGATCCTCTGGCTCGGCGGCTGCTTCGATCCGCCGGGCGACCAGTATTTCCTCTGCTTCGAGCAGCTCGCGGCGCTGTTCGCAGATCTCGGGCGAGGCGGGCTTCCGCCGGCGGGCCTCGTGTCGCTAGCGACCACGGACCCAGCCAGCGACGGCGTCCCCGACGCCCACACGTTCACGCTGCTGCTGCCCGAGGACATCGTGACGAGGCGCCCGAAGCCAAGCACGGGCCCGCACTACGGCATCGCCTACGTCTTCTTCGCCGCCTGCGCCGGGACGCTCGTGCCCGCAGCGCCCGCGCAGCTCGGCAGCGCCGTGCCGGAGTTTCCGCTCGCGTGCCTCGACGCCGACGGCAACCCACAAGGGGCCGAGAGCTTCGTGCCCGGCTATACGCAAATCTACGCCTTCGCCGACGAGCGCGAGAACCTGAACCCGCCGACTGACGGGCTCGAGCTCGACGATGTGGCCTTGTCCAGCGACCCGAGCCTCGCCGTCGTGGTTCCGCGCTGCACAGTCACGGAGGCCGAGCGCCGAAGTGCCTCGTGCAGCCGCGAGCAGCCGCTCGACGCGTGCACGAAGCACCGCATCGACGCGCTCGTGCCCGACGTCGCGGAGCTCGTTCCCGACGGCAAGGACGAGAGCGGCAAGCTGCTGCGCGAGACCATCTGGGTCGACTACTTCGCCGACGGCGGCGACTTCGACACGCAGATCAAGCTCGTGAGCGATGCGCGCGTCGGCTACCTCGACGAGCACGGGACCGAGTGGACGCCGCCGAGCGAGCCCGGCCTCTACAGCCTCTGGGCGGTGACGCGCGATCAGCGCGGCGGCTCGAGCGTCGTCCGCGGCTTCGTGCGCGTCGAGTAGGCGCGCGGGACGCGATGGAGAGCCACCTCGCGTGGCGAGCCGCATCGCGAGCACGGGTCCACGCTTGCAGGGCCGGCGTATCATCGGACATCCACGCTTGGCCATGGTTGCCGGGCAGGCGCCACGGCAGTATGAGAAACTGCCTGGCACTCCCCTCACGCACTCAGGAAACTCCTTGCCCCCTCCGCAACCAGCACAAGTCGATTCGTATCCGGCGCCCTTCGTGGGCGGCTGGTACGCGTTCGCACACGACGAGGAGCTTCGTCCGGGCGCGGTGATGGGTTTCGAGATCGACGGCGAGAAGCTCGTCGCGTTCCGGTCAGCCACTCAGCCTCACGAAGTGAGCGTGCTCGATCGGCACTGCCCGCATCTCGGCGCGGATCTGAGCCAGGGTCAGGTCACGGACGGTTGTCTCGAGTGCCCGTTTCACAAGTGGCGTTTCGGCTGCGACGGACAGGTAAATTCGATTCCCTATAGCAAAGCGCCGCTCCGCCTCGGCCTCCGCGCGCGTCGCTGGTGGAGCACCAATTTTCACGGAGTGTTGTGCGTTTACATCGATGCAAACAGAGACCGCCGGCGAGCGCCGCCTCCCTATCCGCTGCGGCGCTTTGCCAACATCGATGACGGGCGCGCGGTGCTGCGCGGACGGCGTGATGGTGGCTTGTGTCGGCTTCACATTGCCGAGCTCGCCGAGAACAGCGCGGACGTGCCGCACTTTCAGTATCTCCACGGGCACATGAATTTGCCATTCACCCGGCTCCGCATCCCGGGAGTGACCATCTCCCACGATGTCGAGTGGTTTCGCGACCCCGACCAGG
Source organism: Myxococcales bacterium (assembly GCA_005800325.1). GTDB lineage: Bacteria > Myxococcota_A > Polyangia > Polyangiales > Polyangiaceae > SYFR01. The sequence continues at coordinate 8,146 of SYFR01000188.1, forward strand.
CGGAGTTCGCCGGCTTCCGTGACCACGCCGTGCTTCACCTGCTTGGCCGCCGGTTCGAAGGCACCAAGGCGACGGCCGAGGTGCGCTTTTTCGGACCGGGCAGCGTCATGCAGTTCGGCTTCACCTTCCCGAAGCTTGGCGACATGGTGCTGTTTCAGACCCACACTCCCGAAGTGCCGGGCGATCCGATGATGCATCGCGTGCGCTTCCGCTGGTTCGCCGACCGCACCGTTCCGCGCGCACTCGTTAGCTACGTGGTCGGCTCGTGGATGTCGCAGCTCCAGGCCGATCTCGACATCTGGGCGAACAAGTTCTATCGCGCCCGGCCGATGTTGATGCCCGAGGAAAGCCAGTTGCTCGAGATGCGCCGCTGGTACAAACAGTTCTACCCGGACGCCACGACTCAACGCGCCGATCCGGTTGCCCCTCGCGCCGATGCGTAGGCCGCGGCTCTGTCGTCGGCAGAGCTGCGATGCCGTCGTCCGCGGCTACGTGCGCGTCGAGTAGTCGCGCGGGCGGCTCGAGCTGGGCCACGCTCGAGAACGACGGCACGATTCGCATCAACGGCAGCTCCGTCCGCAAGTTCGAGTCCGACGGCACGGTCCGCGAGCGCGGCAGCTCCATTGGGACCATCGAGTCCGGCGGCACCATTCGCAAGAGCGGCTCGAGCTGGGGCAGCGCCTCGAGCTGCTGCGGCGATCACGGCAGCAAGCGAGCAAGCGCGCGGTCGCGGCGGTGCTCGTGTTCTCTTCGGACTTCTTCGACTGACCCGCACGGCCTTCACGTCGACCACACGACGCGGTGAGCTTCGGCCCCCCTCGCCCATCGGCACTTCGCCACTCAGCCGCTCGGAGCCAGGGTCGCGAGGACCCGCACCGCGCGCTGGCGCTCCTCGTCACCGCGCGCGTCGAGCTCTTTGGCCTGGCTACGCAGCTTGCGTACCTCGTCCTCGCCGGCGAGCAGCCGCGCGACCCACTCGTTCGCAGCCACGCCCTTCGCGTTTACGGTGGCGCGCGCGTCGTCACGCAGCCGCGCCTGATCGCCGAGCCGCTCGTCGAGCTCGCCTCGCGCCTTCATGGCTGCCTGATAGCTCGCCTCCGAGCGGCCCATCGCCTGCGCCGCCGACGCGAGGGTCGCGCGCTGTGTGCTCGCGAGCGCGGCGAGCTCGGACCACGCCGCGAGCTTTTTGGCGGCGAGCAGTGAAGGCACGTGAAAGCGCACGAGCCCCTCCTTCACGGCGAGGACCTGTTCTTTTTCGCTGCGCCCGTCGATCGCGAACACCGCCATCGTCCTTCCGCTCTCGTCGTCGTGTGCCAGCTCGTCCGCGCCAGTTACGGCCGCGTTATTCACGTACGAGAGGCCGAGGTAGAGCCTGCGCTTCACGGCGCTCTTGTTCGAGAGCGAGAAGGTCTCGTGCGTGTCGCGCAGGTAGTGTTCCTCGAGCCGGCCGCGCCGAAACGCGAAGGCCCGCGTCGCCTCCTCGCTCGTCGAGGCCGCGCGGGAGAGCTCGACGTCGAGGTCATTGCCAAATCGAACGACGCGACTCTCGCCCGGCTTCGTACGCAACAGCACGCTCTCGCCCGCGAACCCGCCGCCCTCGAACACCGCGATCGTCCCCTCCGGCAAGGTCGCCTTGCCGCCGTGCTCGAAGAACAAGGCGCTCCGCGCGCTCACGCCCACGCTGTCGAAATAGGCCACGCGCTCGATCACGATGGCCTCGTCGTAGAACGGCAAGAGGGCCGAGCCGTGCGCGCGCAGCTCGACGTCGTCCGCGAGCTCGTAGCGAAATAGCGCACCCTCTTCGACCCTCTCCGCGCCGCTCACCTGAGCGAGGTTGCCGACCGAGAGGAGCGAGCTCTCGCCCGCGCCGAGCTGAGCTGCGCCAGCGCCGTGGCCCACCGTGCCGATGCTCCCGAGGCCGATCCCTTCGCCGCGTCCGCCGCCGCCCTCGCCATAGCCCGAGAGACCGAGCCCGCCAGTCTGCCACATCTCGTCGGGCGTCTCCGCGCGCAGCTGCGGCACCGTCGGCAGATCGCGCGTCGGCGTCACGAGCTCGCGGTACGCGTAGCGCGGCGCGGCGAGCGGGAACAAGAACGAGTCCGGCTGACCATTGACGAGCTCCACGCGCACGCCCTTCCAGTCCTCGTCGGTGTCGTTGTGCACGAGCGCCCATCCCATGAGCCGTCCCGCGGGCTTTCCGGCGTCGAGCACGACCCGATAGCTCGCGCGCCACAGCGGGGCCTCGGTGACGTAGCCGAGCGTCACCTCCGCGCCCGGCGTACCGCGAACGGTCACGTCGCGGCGGGCTCGCGTCGCTCCCTCGCCGAGCGCGTCGAGCGCCGCGGCGAGCCGCGCCCGATGCGCGGGATCTCTCGGCCTCACGCTCTTCACGCCGTCGAGCGACACCTCGCTGAGCTCGCCGTCGTCCTTCATCACGAGCACCCGACCGAGCCGCCTCGTCGCGCACACGCGCGTCGCGCCTTGCGCCGCTCCCGCGCTGGCCGTGCCCTCGAGCGACGCGAGCCGCACGTCGCTGCACGACTCCACCGGCTCGTCCGCGCTCGGCTCGACCACGTCGACGACGCGCCCGTCGATGAGGCCC
>SYFR01000189.1 GCA_005800325.1 Myxococcales bacterium
CTACGTCGAGGCGATGTGGCTCATGCTGCAGCAGGACGTGCCCGACGATTACGTCATCGGCACCGGCGAGACGCACTCCGTGTCGGAGTTCCTCGAGCTCGCGTTCGCGCTCGCGGGCCTCGACTCGAAGCAGCACGTCGCGATCGATCCGAAGTACTTTCGTCCGGCCGAGGTCGATCTCTTGTGGGCCGATCCCTCGAAGGCCAAGCGCGTGCTCGGCTGGCAGGCAAAGACCACGTTCCGCGAGCTGTGCGAGCAGATGGTCGCCAACGATATCGAGCTCGCGGCGCGCGAGAAGCGGGCGCTGGGTGTCTGAGCTTCGGCTGTCTGAGCTTTGGGCGTCTCGGCTCTGGGGCGTCTAAGGTGTGCGGCATCGCGGGGATTTTCGCCTACCGTGACGCGGCCCCGCGCGTCGACGTAGCCGAGCTCGAGCGGATCCGCGACGCGATGGCTGCGCGCGGCCCCGACGGCAAGGGCGCGTACGTCGCTCCGTCGGGGCGACTGGGCCTCGCTCACCGGCGGCTGTCGATCCTCGACCTGAGCGACGCGGGGCTCCAGCCCATGCACGCCGGCGAAGCGAGCATCGTCTTCAACGGCGAAATCTACAATTACCGCGCGCTGCGGGCGGAGCTCGAGGCGAAGGGGCGGCGCTTCCGCACGGGGACGGACACCGAGGTGCTGCTCCACCTCTACGCCGAGCACGGCGTGGGAATGCTGAAGCGGCTGCGCGGGATGTATGCCTTCGCGCTCTGGGACGCCGCCCGAGAGGCGCTCTTTTGCGCGCGGGATCCGTACGGCATCAAGCCGCTCTACCTCGCCGACGACGGGCGCACCGTGCGCTTCGCGTCCCAGGTGAAGGCGCTCCTCGCCGGGGGCAACGTCGCGCGCGAGCGCGATCCCGCCGGGGTCGCCGGGTTTTATCTGTTCGGCAGCGTGCCCGAGCCGCTCACTCGCTACCGCGCGATCGCGGCGCTGCGAGCGGGCACCTACCGCTGGTTCGACGCGCGCGGGGCTGGCCCCGAGGTCGAGCACCACTCGGTCCCCGGCGCCCTCCTCGCCGCTTCGCAGCGCGCGCACGAGCTCCCGGACGACCCGCGTGAGGTCGCCGAGCGCTTTCGCGCAGCCCTGGTCGACACGGTGGCGCACCACCTCGTCGCCGACGTGCCGGTAGGCGCGTTCCTCTCCTCGGGGGTCGACTCGTGCGCGCTCGTGGCCTTGATGAGCGAGCACGCGGCGGCCGAGGTGCGCACGGTGACCCTCGCCTTCGAGGCGCTCCGCTCTGGCCCGTGGGACGAGGCGCCCTTCGCCGAGGCGATGGCGGCGCGCTACGGCACGCGACACGTCACGGTGACGCTCGGCGACGGCGATCTCCGCGCGGCGCGGGACGCGGTCTTCGCGGCGATGGACCAGCCGAGCATCGACGGGATCAACACCTTCCTCGTCAGCCGCGTCGCGCGCGAGCTCGGCCTGAAGGTGGCGGTGAGCGGCCTCGGCGGCGACGAGCTGCTCGGCAGCTACCCGTCGTTTCGCGACGTGCCGCGCCTGGTGCGCGCGGCGCGCGCCCTCGGCCCCGCGGGAGCAAGGCTCTGGCAGCCCGGCCCCGTCGCCAGCCTGCTCGCGCGGACCGCGATCTCTCCGAAGGCGGCCGGCGTGCCCACGCTCGGCGGCACGTTCGGCGGCGCATATTTCCTGCGGCGCGGGCTCTTCATGCTGTGGGAGCTCGGGGAACTCATGGGCGAAGAGGCAGCTCGCGCGGGCCTCGCGCGGCTCGATCCGGTGGCACACGCGAGCGCGGCGCTCGAGCCCGAGCCGCGCGGCGACTACGCGAGAGTCGCGGCGCTCGAGGCCAGCCTCTACATGCGGAACCAGCTCTTGCGCGATGCCGACTGGGCCAGCATGGCCCACGGCCTCGAGGTGCGCGTGCCGCTCGTGGATGCCGTGCTGCTCGAGCGGGTCGCGCCGCTCATCGCGCGCAATCCGGGCCCCCAAGCGGGCAAGGAGCTGCTCGGCCGCGCGCCTCGGCGGCCGCTGCCCGACGAGCTGATCGCGCGGAAAAAGACGGGGTTTTTCGTTCCGGTGGCAAGCTTCCTCGACGACCCGTCGAGCGGGCTCGACGGCTATAAGGGCGTGCCGCTGCTCGCCCGCGAGCGCTGCCACTGGGCGCGGCGGCTCGCCTACGCCCTCGAGCACGACGGGGTGGCCTAATGGACTCGAGGTACTAGTGCGCGTCCTCGCGGTCACTCCCGCGTACTTTCCCGCGCGGCATTACGGCGGGCCGGTCCTGTCGACGCACGCGCTCGCGTGCGCGCTCGTAGAGCTCGGGCACGAGATCCGCGTGCTCACGACCGACGCCGACGGCCCTCACGCGCGCGCCGACGTCGCGACAGGCGAGGAGGTGACGCTCCCTGGGGGCGTGCGGGTTCGCTACGCGCGCAGCTACGGTCCGCGCCCCATGGCTCCGGGGCTCGTCGCGCTCTTGCCGGCTGCGCTCGCCTGGGCCGACGCCGTTCACGTCACCGCCGTCTACGACTTTCAGGTGGTGCCGACGCTCGCGCTCGCGAAGCTCTACGACAAGCCCGTGGTGTGGTCGCCGCGCGGGGCGCTGCAACGCTGGCACGGCGAGACGCGCCTTCGCGCCAAAGCGCTCGTCGAGCGGGCATGCCGCGCGGCCCTCCCCCGCCGCGCCGTCGTGCACGTCACCTCGGAGGACGAAGCCGCACAGAGTCGGCGGCGCTTGCCGGGCGCGCGCTTCGCGGTCGTGCCGAACGGAGTCGCGCTGCCGCCGCTCGACGAGCTCCGCGCCGCGGCCAACGCCACACTTCGGCTGCTCTTCGTCGGCAGGCTGCACCCCATCAAGGGGCTCGAGAACCTCATCGACGCCGTCGCGCTCGCCCACGAAGCGGGCGTTCTCCGCCCGACGCTCGCGATCGCCGGGCGCGGGGAGCCGAGCTACGAAGCTACCCTGCGTGAGCGCGTCGCGCGGCGCGGGCTCATCGATGCGGTGCGCTTTCTCGGCCACCTCGACGGCTCCGCAAAGACCGCCGCCTTCGCCGCGTGCGACGTCGTCGTCGTGCCGTCCTTCTCGGAGAATTTCGGGATGACCGTGGTCGAGGCGCTGGCGCACGCCCGTCCGGTCATCGCGACCCGCGGCACGCCCTGGGCCGCGCTCGAGCACGAGGGCGCGGGCCTCTGGGTCGAGCCCACGAGCGCCGCGCTCGCCGCTGCCATCACGGTCGTGGCAAGCTCGCCGCGCGATGCCATGGGCGCTCGCGGGCGCGCGTGGATGGAGCGCGAGTTCGGCTGGGGCGGTGTCGCCGCGCGAATGGCGGCGCTCTTCGACGAGGTGCGCCGTGATCGTTGAGCCGGCGCGAGCGAGCGAGCCCGATGGAGGCGGGCGCCGATGAAGATCGGCATCGTGTCTTCTTCGGGCGGCCACCTCACCGAGGTGCGCGCTCTGCGCCCCGCCTACGAGCGGCACGAGCACTTCTACGTGCTCAACGAAAAAATCCCACTCTCGGCCGACATGATCGGCCGCACGCGCTTCATTCGTCACAGCGAGCGCGACTGGCTCACGCTCGTGAACTTGCTCGAGGCGCTCGTCATCCTGCGCGCCGAGCGGCCGGACGTGCTGCTCAGCACCGGCGCCGGCCCGATCGTGCCCTTCGCCGCGGTCGCCCGGCTCCTCGGCATCCCCGTCGTGTTCGTCGAGACGATGACGCGCATCGAAGAGCCGTCGCTCACGGGCAAGCTCATGTACCGGCTCGCGAGCCGCTTCTTCTACCAGTGGCGTTCGCTCGAGCGACACTTCCCCCGCGGCACCTACGGCGGCCCGCTCGTGTAGCGGCAGCGCTGCGACTCTAGCTGCAGGCGCCAGCGGTGCACGTCTGCATGGCCGGGCACATGTTGCCGCAGAGGCCGCAGTTGTTGACATCGGCCGAGAGGTCGATCTCACAGCCGTCGGCGGCGACCACGTTGCAGTCAGCGAAGGTGGCGTTGCATACGAATTTGCACGCTCCTGCCACGCACACCGAGACGGCGTTGGTCGCGGTCGCGCAGGCGTTGTTGCACATGCCGCAGTGCGCCGGATCGCTCGCCGTGGTGACGCACTTGTCGGTGCACAGCGTCGAGCCGCCGCCGCACGTCAGCGCGCACATGCCGGCAGAGCAAACCTCGCCCGCGGGGCACGCCGCGTTGTCACACGCGCCGCAGTGCGCGGGGTCGAGCTGCGTATCCACGCACTCCGTCCCGCACTTGGTCGTCCCGCCCACGCACGACAGACCGC
>SYFR01000190.1 GCA_005800325.1 Myxococcales bacterium
GAATCGAGCTAGCCCCGCTGAATCGAGCTAGCCCCGCTGAATCGAGCTAGCCCCGCTGAATCGAGCTAGCCCCGCTGAATCGAGCTAGCCCCGCTGAATCGAGCTAGCCCCGCTGAATCGAGCTAGCCCCGTTGCCGGCAAGGCATTGCAGGGGACTAGCCCTTGTTGATCATGCCGTTCACGGGCGGGCCGCCGAACTCGCTCACCTTGTTGCTGTCGCCCTTGGCGATGGCGTGCGCGATCGCGGTGCAGGCGGCGGGCGCCATGTTTTCGCTGGGAACGGTCACCTCCCCGCCGGTCTCCGGGTTGAAGCCCTGCGCGTTCTTGCCATTCTTCTTCATGACGTAGAGCTGCCCGAACCAGCCACTCTTGAGCTTGCCCCGCGGGTCCATCGCCCACATGAAGTTCGAGGCGTCCGGGGTCGCGTCCGGCCACGTGGCTCCCTGTAGGGCGGTGTGCGGCGTGTCGCCGTAGGCGACGAAGGTCGTCGTCTGGTCGAGCTTCTCGCCGGGGCTCTCGGGATCGTCGGTCGTTGAGAGTGACGTGTAGAAGGCGTCGAGCGCCTTGCCAAGGTACTTCGTGGTGTTGCGTCCCTGTGTCAGGTTCGTCGGACTATCGAAGGTCACGTGCGGATCCGTGAAGAATTGTTCGCTCGTGGGCCCAGGTGAGAGGGACACGATGGCGGACTTGCTGAGACCGAGCTTGAATGCCTTCGCCACGACGATGAGCGCGCGCGCGAACGCCTCGATACCCGTGCGCTGGTTTGCGTTCAGCGAGGTGCTCGTGTTGGTCACGTCGCTCACGCCGAAGGCCACGAGGTCCTCCGCCGTCGGCATGAGCTGCGCCGAGAAGTTGAGGCCGATGATCTTGGCCGCGTTCTTCGTCGTCACCATCGCGGGTGCCCACGACGAGCGCCCATGCGAATGGCGAAGTCCGACGAGCGCCTTGTAGTAGGTCGAGAAGAGCTCCTGATCGACCTGCGAGGTGAGCGTGAATTGGCTCGCCGCGCTGTTGAAGAGATCGACGAGGCCGTTGGCGTTGGGAACGGTGGCGACATCCGGCGCGCCGGGAGCCGAGCCGTACTTGACCGGATCGATGCCGAGGACCGGGATGATCGCGTTCGAGCCGACCGCCGCGAGCGAGCCAGCGACCGCGAGGAGGTTCGAGCTGCCCGACAGCCTCGTCGAGGTCGTCGGGAACTCCGTGTGGGTCTCATCCTTGCCGCTCATGATGCCGGTGACGGCATATTTGGGCTGGCCGGTGAGGTGGTTGAACCACGGGGCATCGGGCCCGTAGAACATCTCGCGCTCTCCCGCGAGGTACTTGGCGCCGCCCGGCAAGTTGGCGTTCGAGGGACCGACGTAGGTGCCCCGGTAGCCGTCGCCCGGGGTGTAGCCCCGCTGCGAGGTGTAGAGATAGGACGAGAAGTTGCCGTAGGCCCCGATCGCTCCCTGGTTGGGGATGTTGCCGGTCGGAATGCTGGCGTTGGCGAGGGCCTTCATGGCCACGTCGGGGCAGGGCCAGAGTTCCTGAAACCACGCCTGCACGCCGTTGGGAGCGGGCACGATGAGCGAGCGGCCGTAGCTCGCGACCGCCGCCTCGGCGAGGCCGTGGCCGCCCTCGTCGGCGAGGAAGTTGAGGACCTTGCTGCGCTCGAGGCCGACGGCCGCGGCTGCCACGCCGCACATCTTGAGGAACGTACGCCTGCGGTCGTCGCGCAGATCTTTCAGCTTGTAGTTCGTCATGGTCGCCCTTCCTTCTCGTTACTCGCAAGAATGTGCGGCGCTCATGAGCGCAGCGACCGCGATGATCTTCTTCTTCTGGAGGTCGGCGGCGTCGCCGGGCTTGGCCTTGCCAACGATGAGGTTGCACAAGAGCATGTGATCCTCGGTCGCGGGGGAGCCGATGATGCAGCTGACCGACTCTTCGACGCAGCTGTTGTCGGCGGCGTCGAACATCGGATAGCTCTTGCCGTCGATGACACACGCCGGCGCCTTGGCGGGGTCGCCGATGTTCGCGATGATCTGCGGCGCGGCCTGGACGAAGATGTCCATCAGGCGCAGCGCGCTCGCCGTGGTGTGCCCGTCTTTCTCCGCTAGGCGCGAGTCGAGCGCCGGCACGCTGAAGGCCTCGTCGCCGGTCGCGTAGAGGAACGACGCGGTCTGCGGCTTGGCGACACAGAAGCCGTCCTGAGCGTCGCCCGCGGTGCTGGGGGTGCCGACGTCGACGCAGCCACCGCGGCCCGGCGGACAGTAGCAGAGCTGGCCCGCCGGGCAGAGCGGGTCGGCGGACGCGGGGATGAGCAAGGGGGTCGCGATGACCTCGCACGCCATGCCGGTCGCGCCGAAGGCAGCGTTGTACGCGGTGTTCACCGACGTCACGGCAACGCCGCGAGCACCGAGCATGTTGCCGAGCGTGTCGAAGCGAAGCTTCCGGCAACCGTGCAGGCGAGAGTTGATCTCTTGCGCGCCCGGCGGCGGCTCGATCATTTCTTCTTCGCCCGGATCCTCGCCCGGGCCCATGGCGCCCGCCCCCGTCGATGCGCTGGTCGACGTGGAACCCGCGGCGCTCGTCGAGCTCGACGCCGACGTCACCGCCGTGGTCGAAGGATCTTCGTTGCCGCCGGTCGGGCTCTCGATGGTGGGACAGTCAGGCCCGACGTCGGCGGAGTTCTCCGAGCCGCACGCGGCCGACATCGTGAAGGCCGAGACGAAAACGACCCCGGGCAGCGCCCAATGCAATCTCTTCTCGCTCATGGCTTAAAACCTCACGAACTCGTCCGAGAGCACAACCGCTCGCAACACGGACTTCATGTTGTAGTTGCCTTCTTTGAAGGATTTCACGAGCACCGGCAGGTGCTTGGGGGCGTCGACCCAGTTGCCGCCGCCGATCGTGGTCGTATCTCCCCGCGCCATGGCGTAGTTCCACACGCGCTTGACCGCGCACTCGAGCACCTCGTCGTCGCCTGCCATCTGCGTGCCCATCTCAGTGAGGTTCGCGGCGGGCATGCCGAACTTCCACGCGGTCTGCTGTTGCCCGTCGGGGAGCCAGTCGGTGATTTTCGCGAAGGGGGAGCCGTCGACCGGCACCTGCACCTGGTAGGTGCCGTCGGGGTTGACGGCCTTCCACATGCCCTTCGAGTCGAACTGCGCGAAGAGCGGCGCGCGGTGGTTCCAGGTCGAGTGGCAGTTCGCGCAGATGATCGTCGTGTTGTAGGCGTGAAAGTCGACGCGGCCGCCGTTGCACGCGCCGGCGATGCTGCTCACCGGCCACTTGTTGTTGTAGCCGGGCGCCACCATGCTCATTGGGTCACTCGGGCAGGGCGCGTCTTGCGGAGCGTTGCCGCCCGCGGGCTCGCCGCCGGAGTCCTCGTTGCCCGAACGGCAGAGAAAGGTCTCGTGGAAGAAGCGGTTGCGTCGAAAGCCGAGGTTGCCGACGTAGAGGCTGTGCACGCCGGGGTTGGTCAGGATGCCCGCGTGCATCATGCCCATGGGGAGGTTCGTGCACTCCCCGTCCTGAAAGCCGCCGACGGTCGAGTACGTCGGGCAGGTGTTGGCGGCCGCCGTGAGGATGTTGGTCCACGGCTGCTCTTCGAACACGACGCGCGCCGCGAAGTTCGGGGCCGTGTCGCGCGTCGGCTCGCCCATCACCGTCGACGCCCCGCCCATCTTGAAGGTGTACTTGAAGTACCCGATCATCGCCTTCGCGAAGCGCGCGTCGGCGAGCATCGCGTCGATCATCTCTTGGTACTTCGCCGGCCGATCCGCCTCGGGCGCGTCGGCCAACGCGTAGATCTGCGCCAGCGTCGGCGCGTCGTTGACGAGCAGGAGGCTCGCGGTGCGCAGCGCCTCGGAGTAGTCGAGCACGCGGTCGTCGAGCTCCGTGTGCACGGGCTCCTCGACCATGCCGCTGCCGGTGCTGCCGCCGGTGGTCGCGCCGCTGCCGTTGCCGCCGCTCGTCGCGCCGCTGCCATTGCCGCCGGTCGTCGCGCCATTGCCGCCGGTCGTCGCGACGGTCGAGCCGTCGCCGCTGCCGGTGCTCGGCGTCGGGCAGTCCTCGTAGACCGCCGACGTGTCGCCTTGAAGCTTGTAGGGGTTCGGCCGCTCGCAGCCGTAAGCCGCGCTGAGCGCAGCCGCTGCGAACAGTACGCCCCGACCGATGACGATGCGCTTTTCCATGGTCGTCCTAGTGTTGCGTGCCCATCGAGTCGACGAGAGCCTCGGCGCCCGGCTTTCCGTGCCGGAGTCGGGAGGCTCGTCCGAAAGTAACGAAGCTCAAACGAAGACCGAGCAGGCGCCTGCGCGCGGGTCACTAGCGTTTGCCATCACCGCTCCCTCGCGGCCGTGAGCGTATCGCGATGGGCGCATCGAACGATGTTGCGGCGATGATCGCGGGGCGACCTCAACTGCACAAGCGGATTTCTCGCTACGAAAAAATGAAGTGGGACATTGTCGCAGCTACGTTGCGGGGCGGCTCGTGTGGTTCCCGGCGCAGGTGGTTGGCGCAGCGAGCGGCCGAGCTCGGTGACGTGTCCGCCGAGCGAGCCGGCGTTCACGAGTATTGCACGCGACGTGCCGCTAGCCTGGAAACGTGCAGTATTGGTGAAACGAGGAAATCGCGGCTTTTCCCTGGATCCTCGCGGATCCGAAGGCTTTGACCTACGATCCATGTAGGCGGCCTCATGTACTCCGAGTGCTTACAGCTCGTACGCGAAGCTCTCGCCGCGAGCGCCGTCGCGGTCGACGGATCCGTCGATGGAATGGCGTGCTGGATCGCGGAGATCGATGCCTGGAATCGTCGCATCGATCTCACCGCGGCGCGCGACGCGCGCGAGCTCGTCGATCTGATGATCGCGGACGCAGCGATCCTCGCGCAGCATATTTCGCCTGGCGCGCGCGTCGTGGATATCGGCACGGGCGCGGGCGCGCCGGGCCTGGCGTTGTCGCTGTTGCGGCCGGACCTCGCGCTCACGTTGGTGGAGCCGCTCCAGAAGCGGTGCGCGTTCTTGCGCGCGACGATCGGGACGCTGAAGAAGGCGGGGATCGAGCGGCGCGTCGAGGTGGTGCGCGGTCGCGGGGAGGACGTGGCAGGCGGCGCGGGCGGCGTGGCGTTCGCGCGGCACGACGTTGCGATCTCGAGGGCGACGCTCGCGCCGCCGGCGTGGCTCGAGCTCGGCTTGCGGCTCGCGCCCGAGGTTTGGGTGCTGCTGGCGCGCGAAGGTGCACCGAGCCGTGACGACTGCGAGCTCATGGACGAGTTCGCGTATCGTTGGCCTTTGACGGGCGCGGAGCGGAGGGCAGCCCGCTACCGGCACGAGCGCGCCTGACCCAGACTTGGCCCGGGCCCAAAGGTTTGGGGATAGTCGCGGCGATGGCACAAGCTCGAGCGCGAGCGCGCGTCGGCGCGAGCGAACCCGTGACTCTCCTCGGGCTGCGAAAGCGAGCTCGTGACCTCGCGGCAGCGCGAAAGGAGCGAGCCTCGAGCGTGCATCTGCTCGCGGCCATCCTTGAGCAGCCCGGCGTCGCGCGGGAGCTTCTCACGCAGCGCGGGCTCGACAGCGAGCGCATTCTCCGGCGGGCGAGCAAGGATGGCGAGCGCATCGAGGACGCGATCGCCGCGGTGCTTCAGTCGGCACAGGAGCTCGCGCGTCGCGCGGCTCCCGTCTCGGGATCACGCGCCGAGACGGCCGCGACGGCGATCCACGTGCTGCTCGCGCTCGTGGGGAGCCGGCGCTATGCGGCGTTCGCGGCGCTCGCGGGACTCGGCGTCGACGTCGTGAGCTTGCGCAGCGCCGCCACGCGCGTCGCAGTTGGCGTGACGGAGCCCCCGCGTGCGCGCAGAGAGGGTGTGGAGGCGCCTTGCGCGCAGGGAGCCGCGAGCACGCTCCGGCGCGCAGAAAGCCCCGAACTGCGAGGCGAGCGCGACGGGCGCACGCGACCCGCGCGTGCCGTCGAGGTGGCGTGGATCCCTCCGCTAGCCGCGCGCGGCGACGCCGCCAGCACCTGCACGAGCCAAGCGGGGCTCCGGGCGGAACGCGATGAGGTCGCGCCAGACGCAAGCTGCGCGCTCGCGCTCGATCCGGCGGAATTTCCGCTGCTCGCGCGCCTCGGTCAGAACCTCGCGGTCGCAGCGGCGCGCGGCGAGCTCGAGCCGGCAGTGGGACGCGAGGAGGAGATCGAGCGAGCCCTCGAGGTGCTCGGCAAGCGCCACGCGAACAACCCGCTCTACGTCGGCGAGCCCGGCGTCGGCAAGTCGACCGTGATGCGCGGTGTCGCCGCGCGCCTGGCGACGGAAGCTCTGCCGCGCGTCGTCGTCGAGCTCAAGGTGAGCGACCTCGTGACGGGCACGGGCGCGCGCGGGCAGCTCGTCGAGCGAATCGCGGAGCTTCGCGCGGAGCTCTCGCGGGCGAAGCGGCGCGTCGTGCTCCTCATCGACGACGTGCACGAGCTCTTCGCGTGCGCGGCGGACGAGGCGCTCGGCGAGCTCAAGAACGCGCTCGGGGCTGGTGAGCTGCCCATGATCGCCGCGACCACGCACGAGCAGCACCGCAAGCTCGTCGAGGCGGAGCCTGCGCTCGCGAGGCGGTTCGGTGTCATCGAGGTCGAGCCACCGAGCGAGGAGAACGCCGCCGCGCAGCTGCGCGCGGTGTGCGACCGGCTCGGGGCGCACCATGCCGTACGCTACGACGACGACGCGATCGCCGCGGCGATCTCGTGGTCCAATCGCTACCTTCCCGGGCGCGCGCTGCCGGACAAGGCCGTGGCCGTGCTCGATCTCGCCGGTGCCCGCGTGCGCCGCACCGGCGATGCCGATGGCAACGGGCGCAGCGGGCGTCGCGCTCGCCTCGACGTGCGCCGCCGCGAGGTGGCGTCGGTGCTCGCGACCGCAGCCTCGGTGCCGGTCGAGCGGCTCCTCGAGTCGGATGGCGAGCGCATGCTGCGGCTGGAAGAGCTGCTCGCCGAGCGCGTCGTCGGGCATCGCGATGCGTGCGCCAGAGTGGCAGCGGTGCTGCGGCGAAATGCGGCAGGTCTTCGCGGCAAGCGGCCCATCGGCAGCCTCCTCTTGCTCGGGCCGACCGGGGTCGGCAAGACCGAAATGGCCAAGGCGATCGCGGAGCTCTTGTTCCACTCGAGCGACGCGATGACGAGGCTCGACATGTCGGAGTACGCCGAAGCGCACGCGGTCGCCCGGCTCGTCGGCGCGCCGCCCGGCTATGTCGGGCACGAGGCCGGCGGGCAGCTCACCGAGGCGGTGCGCAAGCGGCC
>SYFR01000191.1 GCA_005800325.1 Myxococcales bacterium
ATGACCCGCGCCGAAAAATGACCCGCGCCGAAAAATGACCCGCGCCGAAAAATGACCCGCGCCGAAAAATGACCCGCGTCGACGAGGGAGACTATCGCGCGCTCGATCGGGCGCTGATCGAGGCGCTCGGCTCGTGGCGTGCCCGCTGCGATCGACTCAGCCGCATGGCGCCGTGGAGCGCGCCGGCGCCAGTTGCGCACGACCTCGAGACGAGCCCACTGCCCGAGCGGCTCGTTCACGTGGAGCGGCGCGCCGAGCTGCGCGAACACAAGGGCGACCCGCTCGCGGCGGCGCTCGTGCCGTGGGTCGAGGTGCTCGCGAGCGAGGACGAGGGTTACCGCGATCGCCTCGAGGTCGCTCGATCGCTCGCCGAGCTCCGCGCGATCCCCGGACGCGACCGCGAGCTCTCGTTCAGCGCGCTGCGCCGCGTGCTGCTCACCGCGAGCCACCCCTCGGTTCGTCGGCTCGCGGGCGACGATCTGGGACGGCTCGGCCGCGTCATCGGCGATGTCGTGCGCCCGAGCCTCGAGCGCCGCATCGAGCGCGCGCGCCTCGTGCCCCCCGAGTGCCGGCCGTGCGCCGTCGCAGAGCTCCCGTGGAACGGAGACGGGGAGCCGCCTGCCACCGCCGTCGCGACTCGCCTGCTCGACGCCACGGACGACCTCGCCGCGTCGTTTCGAACGGGCGCGTGGGAAGAGACGCTGCACCTCGCGTTCGCGACGCGCGCGACCGAGGGCTGGCCCGCGCGCCTCGGAGCGCGGTGGGTCGCCGACGTGTTCCGAGGGACCGACGTCACGCGCCGCCTGCGGCTCAAGCCGTACCTGCCCGCGACGTGGGGCGCCCTCTCCTACGCGATGGCCATCGGAGGCTTCGGCGCGCACGTGCTCGATGCGTCGCGCCCGCAGACCCTGCCGTTCGCGCTGCATCAGCACCCGCTCGGCGTGCGGCGCCACGTCGAGCGGACGCTCTTCGCGAGCATCGTCGCGGAGCCGGCCTTCGCGCTGCGCGTGCTCGGACTCGGCCGCGCGCGCGCCTTCGATCATCGCCGCGAAGTCGCTCGTGCGCTGCTCGTGTCGCTCCGTATCGATGCCTGGCGCGTCGTGGTTGGCGCCGCCGCTTACCGAGGGCAGGCGGCGCTCACCGAGGCCTACCGCGACCTCGGCGAGCGGGTGCTCGGCCCAGGCCTGCCCGCGGAGCTCGTCGCCCTCCTCCCGCTGCTTCGACCGGGCGACGGCGCGGCGCTGTGCGGGGCGCTGCTCGCCGCCGAGCGGCGTGAGCGGCTGATCGCGAACTTCGACGTGGACTGGTTCGCGAACCCGCGCGCGATCGAGGAGCTCTTGCACGACGCCTCGCTCGCGAGGAGCCCCGAGCCGCTCCCGATCGAGCGCCTCGAGGCCGCGACGCAGAGACTCGTCACCGACCTCGCCGACGCCATCGGCTAAGCGGTCATGCGACTGAAGAGCGTCGCGTCGATGGTCGCACTCCAGTAGCCTCTGCGGATGACCGAGTACGGGCTCGCCCTGACGGATCTCACCGGCGCCGCGCATGCGGCCGCGCTCGCCGCCGAGCGCACGGGAGCGCGGACCCTCATTTTCCGCGGCCGAGAGCCCATCGCCGCCGTCGTCCCCATGAGCGAGCTCGCCGAGCTTGGCGCCGCGGCGACGAGCCCCGACGAGCCCGACCCGCTCCTGTCCCTCTGCGGCACCTGCGGCGCCGATGCATTCGTCGACGCTCTGAGCGTCGCGGCGCGAGACGGCGCCCGTCAATCGCGGACGCCCGAGTGACGTACCTGCTCGACACCCTCACCCTGGCCGAGCTGCTGCGCGCCGCGCCGTCGCCATTTCTCGTCCGAAGGCTCGCGGCGGTCCCGCAAGCTACGCGATTCGCGAGCGTCATCACAGCCACGAGGCTGCTCGCGGCGGCGCGCCACGGCCACGCGCCGCGAACCATGCAGCAGGTCGTGCGCCTCATCGCTGCGGTTCGCGTCCTGCCCTTCGACCTCGCGGCCGGGCAGTGGTGCGCGAAGTACGGCGAACAGCTGCCCGGCGGCGTGACCTCTGACGAGGCCATGATCGCGGCCACCGCTGCGACGCGTCGGCATGTGCTGGTGACGCGCACGCCCGTGCTGTTCGCCGGCCTCGCCGAGCTCCGCTGCGAGAACTGGCTCGACGGCTAGTTTCCGGAGTCGGGGCTGAAAAAATGTTCCGTTACCCTTTTCCCGCTCCACGACTCGTGGTATCCGCGCCGCGCTCTTCTTCGGAGCCCGCGCAGACGGCGCTCCGGCGTGCAGTTCGTCCTGCCGCAACGAATGCGAGCCATGACCATCCTCTCGCCCTTTGCTTCCGGTGCCGTCAACGTCGACCTCGACATGACGACGGTCGCGCAGTTAGTCCTCTTCACCGCCTTCGTCGTGCTGATGAAGGACATGATCTTCGACCCGCTCCTGCGCGTCTTCGAGGAGCGTGAGCGGCGGACCGCGGGCGCCATCGATCTGGCGCGAGGCGCGGACGATCGCGCGATCCAGCTCAAGGAAGAGCTCGACGGGCGCATCGAGGAGGTGCGCCGTGACGCGGCGCTCGATCGCGACAAGATCCGCACGCGCCTGAAGAAGCTGGAGAGCGCGACCACGGCAGAGGCGCGCGCCGCCGCGGACGAGAAGCTCGAGGCCGGGCTCACGCAGCTCAAGGGAGAGGCCCAAGCGGTCGAGGTCGAGCTGTCGCGTGAGCGCACGGGCCTCGCCGCACAGATCGCGAGCCGCGTCCTCGGGCGAGAGGTCGAGTCATGAGCCACCCCGTTGGTCAGAGCCAGCCCGCTGGCGAGAGTTTCCCCGCTCGTCGGCCCGCC
>SYFR01000192.1 GCA_005800325.1 Myxococcales bacterium
GGCCAGTGTCGGAAAGGCCAGTGTCGGAAAGGCCAGTGTCGGAAAGGCCAGTGTCGGAAAGGCCAGTGTCGGAAAGGCCAGTGTCGGACGGCGCGACCGCGGGCGCTGGGCTATCGGCTGCTGGGCTATCGGCGGCGGCGACGGCAGCTCGCGGCGCGCCGTACGCGGCGATGGCCACCGTGAGCGCGGCGACGGACGCGAGCAGCATGGTCCAGAGCGGATCGGTGGTCTCGATCCCGTCCTGGGCCATCGAGAGCAAGAACGGCAGCGCCAGGGTGGCCGCGAAGCAGCGGTTGGTGACGTGGACGACGCGCTGGGCGCGAAACCGCCCGCTGCGGACGCGGTCGACGAGCACCGCGACCGCGTACACCGCGGCGAGCGCACCGAGGGCCGCGAGCCCGAAGGTCGCGGCGTGCACCTTCTGCTCGAACCCGAGCTTGTTCTTCAGGGCCTTGGGAAAAAGATCGCGGTAGCGCGCGAGGTAGGCAGTTATGCCGAGGATCGCCGCGTAGATCGGAGGCCAAGCGAGGAGCATCGCCCACTCGGCGAAGCGCACGAGCTGCTCTTCGAGCGACGACGTCGCGCTCGAGCGGCGCGAGGCTCTGGGCTCAGGCTCAGGCTCAGGCACGGGCACTTGCGCGGTCGTGGTCTCGGTGGCGGCGTCCACGGGTTCGAGGGCGGCCGTGGCGTCGCTCGAGGCGGGCTCGCTCGGCTCGCTCATTTGCGCGGCTCCGTCGGCGCGGCGAGCGGCCCGCCATCGGGGCGGTCGATGGGAGGCGGCGCCCACTGCCAGGCGACGAGCCCGGCGAGGCTGCACACGAGGTAGATGCTGACGAAAATCAAGAGACCGAAGGCCACGCCCTCTTCGCCCGTGAGCCCGAGCGTCGGGAATACGAGCAACAAGAACAGCTCCCGGACGCCCATGCCGGACACCGAGATCGGCAGGAGGCCGAGGAGGCTCGCGATCGCCATCATGGAGATCACGTCCGCATAGTCGAGCTCGATGCCGAGGGCACGAGCGCAGAGCCAGCCTTGCAAATAGTTGATGAGGAACGACGCCAAGGTGAGCGGCAGGGCGTGGGTGAAGAGCCGCCCCTTGAGCTGGCCACGCAGCGCGGCGAGAAACCCTTGACCGCCGTCGGCCCCTCCGGCCCGGCCGAGCTTGGCGTAGAGGCGCGCGCCGAGATCGTCGAGCGGCCCCTCGAAGAAGAGGGCGAGCGGCGCGAGCACGGTGAGGGCGACGCCGGCCCAGGCGACGAGGCCCAGCCGGCCGACGAACACCGGCGCGAAATGCGCGAGCCCCGCGGCGACGAAGGCCGCGAGCACGTAGAGATCGCACAGCCGATCCATGACGATGACCGCGAGCCCCTCGGCGTAGCTCGTCCCGAGATCGTGCCGCAGGTACTGGACGCGCAGCACGTCGCCGATGCGCCCCGGGGTCATCATGCCGAGGTAGAGCGACGGCAACATGCCGCGCCAGGCGGCCTTCTTTCCGTAGTCGAAGCCACGCATCACGAGGAGCGCCTGCAGGCGACGCACCTTGAGCTCGATGACGAGAAACGAGAGCGCGCACGCGGCCCCGAGCGGCACGAGGCCCGCACGCTTGAAAACGCCCCACAGCACCTTGGGATCGCCGAGCTTCGCGAGCACGACCACGAGCAGCGCCGGGCCGAGCAGGCGCAGCCCGCCGCGCAATAGCCTCCGACGCACCTCGTTGTCTCTCGTCGTGGCCACGCTCGGGCGGCACTCTAGTGTCCTGGCGATGGCGGCGAAACGTCGATATGCTCCGCCGCCATGGCGCCCCAGCCGGGAGCCCGCGTCACCGAATCCATCGAGCTCGTCTCGCCCCTCGGCGAAGGCGCGATGGGCAAGGTGTGGGTCGCGTACCACCACCGCCTGCGAACGCGCGTGGCGGTGAAGTTCGTCTCCGATCGCGTGACCGAGGAGGACGCGGCCGAGGTGCTCGCGCGCTTCGAGCACGAGGCGAGCATGGCAGCGCAGATCAAGAGCCCGCACGTGGTGCAGACCTACGACAGCGGACTGTCGCTCGACGGGACGCCGTACATCGTGATGGAGCTGCTCGAGGGTCAGAGCCTCGGCGAGCGCCTCCGCGGCGTGGGCCCGTTCGGGTGGCACGAGGCCGCGACGGTGATCACGCAGGTCGCGCGCGCGCTGACGAAGGCGCACGAGCTTGGGATCGTTCACCGCGACATCAAGCCCGACAACATCTTCCTCACGCGCGGCGAGGACGGCGCGCTCATGTGCAAGGTGCTCGACTTCGGCATCGCGAAGCAGACGCGGCTGCCGGCGATGGGCGGCCTCACGACCGACGGCAAGCTCGTGGGCACACCCGAGTACATCAGCCCCGAGCTCGTGCTCGAGGATCGCGCCGTCGACTACCGCGCCGATCTGTGGGCGCTCGCGGTCGTGATGTACACGACGCTGACGGGCGCCCTGCCCTACGCGGGCAAGACGCTCGGGCAGCTGTGCCTGAACCTCGTGAGCTCGCCATTCTTGCCGGCGAGCCACCACAAGAAAGACCTCCCGCCGCTCGCCGACGCCTGGTTCATGCGGGCGCTCGCGTTCGATCCGGCGCAGCGCTTCGGCTCGGCGCGCGAGATGGCCGTCGCGTTCGCGGAGGTGACCGTCGGCGGCGCGTCGCTCGTGACCGCGACGCTGCTCGGTGGTCTGCGCTCGGACGGCTCGACGATGGCGCAGTTCGGGACCGCGAAGGACGCGCCCCTCGGCCCCACGGCAGCGCGCACGGCACGCCGCGTCAAGGCCGCGGCGGGGGCGGTGCTGCTCTTGGGCGTGCTCGGCACCGCGTACGCGGTGGTCGTGGACCGAGGCGCGGGCTCGCGTGCGAACGACGGCACGCCGAACGCCGCGGCCGCGGGCACCAGGGAAGCACCGGGCCTCGAGGGCAAGCGCGAGCTGCGCGAGGCGGGCGGCGATGACGCTGCGGCTGCGGCTGAATCGGCCTCGGCGACGCCGGGATCCACAGGGTCAGGCTCGACGACGCTGGGATCCACAGGGGCAGGCTCGACGACGCTGGGATCCACAGGGGCAGGCTCGACGACGCTGGGATCCACAGGGTCAGGCTCGCCGGCGCAGGCGGCGGGCGGCGACCTCCCTGGTGCGCGTGAGAAGGGGACCGAAGCAGGGGGAAAGACGCGCGAGGCAGCCAGCCCCAAGCCGCCGCCTCCCGGCAGCCGCCGTGGAAAGGACGAGCTTGGCTTCTAGCGCTCCGAGGGCGAGCTGCCGCCGCCTATCGCTCACGCTCGCGACGTGCCTCGTGGCGCTCACGGCGAGCACATCGGCTCGCGCCGCGACGCCCACGGACCTCGACAAGGACGCGGCGCGGACGCTCATCCAGCAGGGCGACGAGAAGCTCAAGCGAGGCGACACCGCGGGCGCGCTCGAGGCCTATCGCCGCGCGGACTCGATCATGAACGTGCCGACGACGGCGATCGAGGTGGCGCGCCTCGAGCTCGGACAGGGCAAGCTGCTCGAGGCGCTCGAGGCGTGTCAGCGCGCGGCGAAGCACCCGAGCGCGCCGAACGAGCCGGCCCCGTTTGCGCGCGCGCGCAGCGAGGCGACGGCGGTGCTCGAGGTCTTGAAGGAGCGGATCCCGCGGCTCACGCTCGAAGTCCACGGCCTGCCGTTCGAGCTCGAGCCCGAGATCGTGCTCGACGGCCAGCCGAGCGATCGCACGCGCGACATCGCGGTAAATCCGGGCGACCACGTCGTCGTCGCCAACGCCACAGGCTACCTCGAGGCGCGGCGCCAGATCACGGTAGCCGAGGGCGACCACGCGACGGTCGTGCTCGAGCTCACGCCGGTTTCGCGCGAGGCGCCGCCGCCCACCCTAGCGCCCGCGACGATGTGGCCGCTCGCGTACGCGGGCGTCGCGCTGGCGGGCGCGGGGGCGATCGCCGGCGGGGTCACGGGCGGGATCTCGCTCATGGACGCCGCCGAGCTCGAGGCCGGCTGCGACGAGACCGCGTGCCCGGAAGAGCTGGAGCCGACGCTGAGCCGCTCGCTCACGATGGCGCACGTCTCGACGGGGAGCTTCATCGCGGCGGGGGTCGGCGCGGCGCTCGGCATCACCGGAGTCGCCCTCTCGATGAGCGCCGAGAGCGAGGAGCCGCGAGCGAGCTTCATGGTCCTGCCTGTGCTCGACGCGCAGAGCGGCGGCGCGTTCGGGCTCGTGCTCGCCTGGACGAGCGAGTGATGCGTCGCGGGCGCTTGCGGTTACTCGCCGCCGAAGCCGCTCTGCGCCGCCCGCCGCCGAGGCTCGTTCACGAGCTCGTGAACAACGCGCAGCCGCGCTGGCCGACGCTGCTGGGCGCTACCCGTCGCCAACACTACAGGCCGCAAAAGAAGACGAGCGACAAGCAATTGCCGCTGTTGCACTCGTTGTCGGCCGCGCAGCCCGCCCCGAAGCCCTTCTTGTCGTGGCAGGTGCCGTCGCCCGGCGTGCAATAGCGACCCGCGCCGCAATCATCGTCGACTGTGCACGCCTTGCAGAGCCCGCCCACGCAGAGCTGAGTCACGCAGTCGATCGGCGCACCGCACTTCTTGCCGACGATGCATGGCGAGCAGTTCGGACCGCCGCAGTCGACGTCGGTCTCGCTCTGGTTTTGCACGAGGTCACCGCAGCCCGGCGAGTTGCACACGTGCAGGTGGCACGTGTAGCCCACGTCGCAGTGTTGGTTGCCGACGCACTCGACGCAGCTGCCGAGGCCGTCGCACGCCTTGCCGTTCGTCTCGTTGCACACCGCGCCCTCGGCCGCGTCCGCGAAGGAGCACTGCTCGCCGACGCACACGCGCTCGCGGCAGTCCGTGTCGCCGCCCGGGCACGTCTCGGGATCGCAGTGGCCCTGCGAGCCGCCGGTGCCGGAGGCCGTCGAGCTCGAGGTCGAGGCGGTGCTCGAGGCCGTGGTCGCGCTCGTCACGCTCGTGCCGGCGGCGGCCCCCCCCGCGCCGCCGTCGTCGACGACGATCTCGAACCGGTCGACGCCGCTCATCAAGTGGCAGCCCGCCACGAGCGCTATGCCGAGTGCCGCGAGTCCCCGGCCGAACATGACCCCATCGGAGCGAAGGATCGCGGCGGAGTCAAGGAACGGACCGCAGGGATCCGCGGGAATGCCGCGGGAACGGTGCGACGCGCTCGACCGCGGCTGAGCCCCGCTCAGGGCAGGACCAGCTCCGCCAGCAGGAAGACACTGGCGACAACCCTTCAGAACGTCAGGCCGCCGCCGACGAGGACGTTCCAGCCGATGAACATGCCGTCGCCGTTGGCGTTCAGGTCCATGTTGAACGGCTGGAAGAACACGCTCGCGCGGTCGTTGATGACGACGCGCGCCGCGGTCGAGAACTGCGTGTTGAAGAAGCCCTGGGGGCCGGCGTCGACGATGCTGAAGCCCGCCTGCGCGCTCGGGGTCACGTAGATGGCGTACTCGTCCACGACGGGGATGTCCCACGAGAAGCGAAATCCGGGGGTGAAGCGGAAGTAGCCGTGAAAAAACGAGAGGTCGACCGCGCCGCCGATGCCGGGGCCGGTGCCGCCGCCCGAGAGGTGCCAGCCCGCCTCGTTGTGGAGGTTGAGCTGCGAGCCGAAGCCGCGCAGCCGCGCGCAGCCGCCGCGGCCGCAGCCGGTGACCGCGAAGGCCGGTCCGAGGCCGCCCATGTACCAGGCCTCACGCGTGCTCGGGCGGAGCACCGTCGCCGCGTCGGCCCCAGCAGCCTCGGAGGCGAGTAGCGTCGCGAGCGCGGAAGCCGCGGCAGCCGTGCGGAGTCGTCGGTTCACGGTCATTGGCTCTTGAATCCTCCCCGGAGTCACCTTCGTAAGCGCGCCGGAGTCCCGCCGCGAATTGAGCGGCGCGCGCGCATGGCCATTTGCGATCCTTCGCCGCTTTTGGCAAGTTGCTTGCCGCGACAGTTGCTTGCCGCGGCGCTGGCGGGACCGCCCCGCCCCGCACGAGTCGAGTCTCGAGATCGTCACCGTCGCGGCCGTGGCAAGGTCCCCGCGCTCGGTGCCGGCGCCACTACCGCGTGACGCGCCGGCGCGAGTTCTGCTAAGTGCGGATATGGTGCCGTTCCGATGACGAGCCTTGCGGGCCGGGTCGTCGCGGTCACGGGCGCGACGGGGCTCATCGGCCGCTACCTCGTGCGCGAGCTCGTCGCGAGAGGTGCGCGGGCGCTCGCCGTGGTCCGCAATCCGCAGCGCGCCCCGGCAGCGTGGCGAGAGAAGGCCCTCGCACACGGCATCGATCTCCGCGAGGCGGATCTCGCCGACACGGAGCGGCTCGCCCGCGCATTCGAGGGCGCCGATGCCGTGCTCGCCAACGCGGGGCTCATCTCGATCGGCAACGAGAGTCGCGATGCCCTCGTGCGCGCCAATGTCATCGGCACGCGCAACACCTTCGCCGCGCTCGCGCAGGCGGGCGTGCGCCGCGCCGTCACCACCTCATCGACGACGGTCTACCGCAGGAAGGCCCGGGGCGCGTACCGTGAGGACGACCCGCTCCGCGACGCGCGCGATCTCACGACGCCCTTTGGGTACTACGCCACCTCGAAGGCCGCGGCCGAGCGCGAGGCGTGGGAGGCGAGCCGGCGCTTCGGGATCGCGCTCAGCGTCGCGCGCCCGAGCGGCGTCTATGGCGCCTTCGACGCCCACGGCGTCACCGCGTGGTTCGCTCGTGTCATGCGGCCGCGTTTGTTCACGGTCTTTCCGACGCGCCTCCACGTCCCGTGCGTCTACGCGGGCGATCTCGCGCGCGCGATGGTGACGATGCTCGAGCGCGAGGTCAGCGTGGGCCGCGTCTACAACCTCGCGGGCGAGCCGGAGATCGGCTTCACCGAGCTACTCGCCGGCTACCGCGAGGCGGGCGGACATGCGCCGCGCGTCGTCCTCCCCGTGCCGGTGCCGCTGCGCTACGCCTTCGACACCCGCCGCGCCAAGGACGACCTCGGATTCCAGAACCGCCCGCCGCGCGAGGGCTTCGCGGAGCTCCTGGCGCTCGAGCGCGAGGGGTGATGAGGCACGGTGCGGCTACGCCTCCTCCGCAGGGCCCAACCGACGAGCCGCGACCGCTCGGGGCCCTGCGCTCACACGTGAAAAAAAGACGCGTTGTAGAGGCCAAGATGCGCCTTGAGCCACTCGGCGGTGCGGCGCAGCCCATCTTCCAGGTTCGTCTGCGGCGACCAGCCGAGCAGCTCCTTTGCGAGGGCGTTGCCCGACTGCAGCATCAACACCTCACTCGCGTCCGGGCGCAGTCGTCGCTCCTCGCTCTTCACGGTGGCTTGCACGCCGACTACTTCGCAGGCGATCTGGAATAGCTCGGCGATGGACACCGCGCGACCGGTGCCAAGCTGGACCGTGCGCCCTTCGACGTCGGCAGCCAATCCCGCGGCGAGGAAGCCGAGGACCGTGTCCTCCACGAACGTGAGATCGCGCCGCGTGTCGAGCCGCCCGAGCGCGATCTCACGCTGCCCCTGTAGCAACTGTGCGAGGATGGTGGGCAGCACGGCGCGCGTCGACTGCCGCGGTCCATAGGTGTTGAATGGCCGCAGCACCACGACCGGAGTTCCGAAGCTCGCCTGATAGGACAGCGCCAGCTGGTCGGCCGCAACCTTCGTTGCCGCATAGGGCGACTGAGCGTTGAGCGGGTGAGTCTCGAGGATCGGCAGCGTCGCAGGCGTGCCGTACACCTCGCTGGTCGACGTGTGCACCACGCGGGAAATGCGATGGTGCCTCGCGGCCTCAAGCACATTGAGCGTCCCGCTGACGTTGGTGTCGACGAAGGACTGCGGCGCTGCATAGGAGTACGGAATGGCAATCAACGCCGCGAGGTGAAATACGATGTCGACGCCCTCGCTCGCAGCGTCGACGAAGCGCGCATCACGCACGTCGCCGAGCCTGACGTCGAGCGCCTCCTTCACTTCGCGCGACGCGTGATCGAGCCAGCCCCAGGATCCCTGGGAGTTGTAGAGGCAAAAGGCGCGCACCTTGGCGCCCTCCGCGACCAGGCGCTCCACCAGATGGCTACCGATGAAGCCATCCGCCCCGGTCACCAGCACCGTCGCGCCTGCGTAGCCCACTAGTCGCGCCAACGAATCACCTCGAAGGCCTCGGCGGCGGTGCAGCCGGCGCGGGCACCTGCCTCGCCTGCGCTCGCACGAACCTGAGCTTCCCAGCGGCCGCCGGTCCGGCCAAATTCGGAGGCGTGCATTCGTACCAGCTCGAGCTTTCGCTCCAGCGTGGCCTCGATGTCCACGAAGAAACGCGGATCGAAGCTCTGCGCCGCCGGCTCCCAGTTGCTGCGATAGGCGAGCAACCGAGGAATGCGCCGCGCGCCGTGGAGGGTCGCGAGCGCGACCTGGCGATGATCGTGATGCGGGTCGCCGACCCAGTGCGTGAGCACGACATCCGGCTGATACTGCGCCAACGCGGCGATCAGCGGCGCGTGGAGACGCTCGTCGGACATCACCTCGAAGGTCGGCAGGCCTCCCTCGAAGAGCTCGGCGCCAAGCAGCGCTGCGGCGGCCACGCCTTCACTGCGCGCTTCGTCATTCGTGCGAATCGAGTTGCCGGCCGGATCGCGATACCCGGAGCTCGTGGCAACGAACAGCGCAATGGCATCGCCCCGCTCTCTCCATGCGAGCAGAGCGCCACCGCAGCCGAGCTCGACGTCGTCGAAATGCGCCCCAATCGCGAGCACGCGCCTCACGACGGCTCCTCTCCGGAATGGCGCCGCTTCCACGCGATCACCCACTCGAGCGGCAACAGGTCATCTTGGTGCTGGGCGCGATAGTCGCGCCAGATCTGGTCGGCTTCGTCGAATTGCTCGACGGTGTCCACGGTCAATACGAGCTCGGGCGCAGTGAGCGTCGCCGGCGGCTGGTAGACGGCGCAGCCGAAGCGCTCGGGGTGCTCGAGGATGTATTCGTCGACGTGCTCGCGGTGGTGCGGCAGCACGCCGCGCTGCCAGCTCTCCTCCAAGGCTTCGCGGCTCATCACCTCGACGCCGGTACCGACCGGCAGTCCCGAGCCGCAGCTGGGCAAGGCGCAGGCGTAATGGGCCTCGGAGGCGCCGAATAGCTCAACGAGGCCGTCGAGGCTCGCGGGCTCCACAAAGGGGTTGTCGCCGGTGGCTCGCACGACGGCGTCCAGCTCATGGGCACGCGCGCAGCTCACGTACCGATCGAGCACGTCGTCCTCGGCGCCACGAAACACGACCACCCCGTGGGCCTCCGCCCAGGCGACGAGCGGCGCCTCCCCCGGGGCGAGCGAGGTAGCCAGGACCAGAATTTCCGGGCGCTGGCAGCGCCGGAGCCGCTCGATGATGCGCTCGATCATCGGACGACCGGCGAGCGGGCGGAGCACTTTCCCGGGCAGCCGCGTCGAACCCATGCGCGCCTGCAGGATGATGCCGCAGCGCCTATGAGTGGCCACGCGAGGGACTCTAGCGAGCGCGTCGCGGGATGGCCAAACCGGCGGCTCGTCATCGGGCCGCATCTTGCGCGCGGAACCAGCGACAGTAGCCGGCGAGGCCCTCGCGAAGCGGCACCTCGGCGCGGAAGCCGGCGGCGATCATGCGGCTGACGTCGGCGCTCCCGTTGCTCGGAGATCGGGGGAGCTGTTCGTCGGTGAAAACGATGGGCTTGTTGCAGTCGAGCAGCTCCGCGAGCAGCGCGGCGAGCTCCCGGACGGTGGTCTCGCTGCCGCTGGCGACGTTGTAGATGGGCGGGCCGGCACCGAGCGCGCGCGAGGCGCAGTCGACCGCGCGAGCCACGTCGCGCGCGTGTACGAAGTCACGGCTCTCGTGGCCGGTGCCGACCACCCGAACCTCGGGGTCGGAGCCGGCGATGCGGCGGCAGAGATCGTGGACCACCTGGCGACGCAAGCCCTCACCGTAGGCCGAGAAGACGCGCAAGATGGCGGTGCGCATGCCGAAGAGCGTGCGGTACTCCTCGACCACGAGCTCGCACAGCCACTTGTGGTAGCCGTAGGGTGAATTTGGCGCGCAGCGGGCATCCTCGGCGATCGGCTGGGTCGCGGGGTTGCCGTAGATCGCCGCGCTCGAGAGCAGCACGAACCCGGCCTCGGGCGCGGACTCGCGCAGCACGTGCAGCACGTAGGCGCATCCGTCGACCGAGCCTTGAAAGTCACGGTACGGGTGCTCGAGCGAGTCGGCGACATTTGCGCCGGCGGCGCAGTGCACCACGAGCTCCGGGCGGAAGCTCTTCACCGCCCGGACGAAGGCGGGATCCGGGAGCGTCATCCCGGCGAGCAGCGTGAGCCCCGGATAGGCGGCGGCGACGCGGTCGTCGGTCGCGAACCTACCCACCGCGGCGATGGCGTGGCCCGCGGCACCGAAGTGCTGGCAGATGTGCGACCCGAGAAAACCGCCCGCGCCGGTGACGAGGACCCTCATCCGCCGCGAACCATGGCCCTGCCGGGGAAAGAAGGTGGTTGCGCTTCCGGCCGCGCCGTCAAAGGCACTCCCCTCGCCCCGCGACGATGGGGTCGATCGCGCGCAGGCTCGCGTTCTGCCACAAGAGCTCGCGGTACGCAGCGCGGTCGGGCATGCAATAGCGCTCGCGATTTCTGTCCACACGCACGCGGTCGGCTTCGCTGTCGATGCGCTCCCATTGATTGCTCACGGGATCGTACATCTTGGCGATGCGCCCGGGATGTCCAACGACCACGCTGAAAGGCGGCACGTCCTTGGTGACGAGCGAGTTCGCGCCGATCACCGAGCCGCGCCCGACGGTGAGATTGCCAGCCACCACCGCCCCCACGCCAAGCCAGCAGTTGTCCTCCAGAACGATGCTTCGCCCGAGCGTGGGAGGCTGCTCGACATAGGGCCGCGTGATGTCGGCGAAGCCGTGATCCGCGTCGACCACCGACACCCGCGGGCCAAACAGGCAGAAATCGCCGATCTCCAGGTAGCCGCCAGTCGACACCATCGAGTGGCGGCCGACGAGCACGGCCCGGCCGATGCGCATGCGAATGCGATCGTCGCGCACACACACGTTCAGCCAGGAGTGGTCGCCGATGCAGCTCCCTTCGCCGATCTCGAGGTTGGCGACGCCGAGGATCTGCACGTCCGTGCCGAACGTTACGCGCGGGAAGTGGGGAAACGGCAGGCCCTGCCGGGTGATGGTGCGCGGCGCGGCCGGACCGCCGCCGACGCGCGGATCGAGTCGCTCGGCCTCGGCCCCCTCGGTCGACGCCATCGTCTGCGTTCGTGCCGCCGTCGTCTGCATTCGCGCCGCAAGCGTCTTCATTCGCGCCGCCGTCGTTTGCTCTCCCGCCATCGTCTCCTCCTTCGCCTGCGCTCTCGCGTCGTTCGCCATGCAATTCGCGGTCCTCGGCCCGGTCTTCGCCGCGCCTTCGCTCAGACATCGGTGCTCGTGCGCGCAAGCCTAACCCGCAGATTGCGGGCCAAACCGAACTGAGTGACGCCTGGGAGCCGCGAGCGACAGCCATCCGTCGCCCGCGTCAGCGCGTTGGCGGCGAAGGCCGCCGCCATGCGGCAGCACGTTGCAGCCGCCGTCCGTGTACCAGGTGCGCGACGCCGCGGCGCCCTACCGACTCGATTGGCCCGCCGCGTGCAAAATCGCGCCGCCCAGGAGTTCCGACATGCATGGGTCCGCACCGAAAAGCGTAACCTCGTCGTCAGCCGCCGCGATGAGCTTCACCGACTCGGCAAAGCGGTTTGTCTCGTTCATCGGGCGGCTGCGCCACGAGCGCCTGCCTCCCGCCAACGGGCCGCACGTCGGCGTGATCGTTGGACCGTGGAGCTCCACCCTGGTGCCGTGGTTTGCCATCGCCCTCGGCGCGCTCCTGCGCCATCGGGGCTTGCGCGTCACCTTGCTCTGGAACGACCTCCGCCACGATCCGGGCGACGCCGAATTCGCAAGCGAAAGCGCCTTCGTGGGTGCCTTTCTTGGGCGCCTGGCGGGTCTGAAGTGCGTCATGGGCTTCGAGGTTGTACGTCTCGGCGCGCAAGCCGCCGTCCCGCTCGACGCCGACGCTCGGGACTTCGTCGCGCGCGAGGCGCGCTCGAACGCGATCTGGTTGAACCGCAGCTCGCTCCCGATCGAGCAAGTCAACGACCTGACGAAGGCCATGAGCCCGCTCCTCGGGCAGAACCTCGCTCACGTCCACGGCCTGTTTGAGAGCCACAGCTTCGACTTCGTCGTCGCGCCCGGCGGCATGTACGGCAACAGCGGCCTCTTCTTGCGCGCCGCCGAGCAACGAGGGGTGCGCGTCGTCACTTACGACGGTCGACCGCGCGGCATGACGCTCGGCCTGCGCGGCCCGGCGTCGCGATACCCCGACGTCGCCGACTGCGTCCGCCGCGCCGACGAGCTGCTCGGCGCCGACGTGGACCGCGCCCGCGCGCTGGCGCGAGCGCGAATGGCTGAGCGGATGAACGGCGACGAGCGGTACTTCGCCGCCGCCGGTCATGTTGGCGAGACGGTGCAGCTCATCTCCGCCGTGAACGACCGCGCGAGCTACGGTGAAGACGTGGTGATCCCGCTGAACGTCGAGTGGGACACGGCGGCGGTGGGGCTGCATCGCTTCTACCAGGACGACCGCGAGTGGCTCGAGCGCACCGTCGGGCACCTCCTCGAGCACACCCGGCTGCGCGTCACGGTGCGTCAGCATCCCGGCACACGCATCTACCGCGAGGGCGCCGACGCCATGGCGCAGGCGCTCGTCGCGCGCTTCGGTGGGCATCCCCGCTTCCGCTTCATCGCCGGCGAAGAGCCTGCGAACAGCTACAACCTGCTGTCGGCTGCGCGCGTGGTGCTTCCACACAGCTCCACCATTGGCATCGAGGCAGCGATGATGGGCAGGCCGGTCGTGACGTGCAGCCGCAGCTACTACGCCGAGCTGCCCTTCGCCGACGACTGCCACGACGAGGGCAGCTACTTCGACCGCATCGTCCAGCATGCGACCCGCCACTCGACACAGCCCGACGAGCACGTCTCCTGCGCCGAGCTGACCTATTTCTTCGCCGCCTGCGCCAACCTCATCGACACCTGCTTCACCCCGTACGCGGAGGACTTCGACCACTGGTGCGGCTTGAGCCTCGACGAGCTCGCAGGCGACCCAGGCGTGCAGACGATGCTGCGCGTCATGCTCGACGACGTGCCCGCTGCGGCGCTACAGGCCAAGGCGCGGCTCACCATGCCTTCCACCCCGACAGCCACGGTGTCCATGACTTCCACCTCACACTACGGGCCCACTCGCATCAACGCCACGACCCTCGCGCGCATCGCTGCGGCGCCACGCACCTGGGCCGAGATCCTTGCCTTCCACGAGTCGCTCGCGAGCGACGACTACGTCCGCTACGTCGACGGCTTCTACCGCGACAACATCGCCCGCTACGGCGAGCACTGGCACTACCTCGACATCGTCAACGTACTCTACGCCGCGAGCAAGGCGCTGCAGCCGAAGCGCTACCTCGAGGTCGGCGTGCGGCGCGGTCGTTCGGCGTGCGCCGTGGCGCGTGGCTGCCCGACCG
Source organism: Myxococcales bacterium (assembly GCA_005800325.1). GTDB lineage: Bacteria > Myxococcota_A > Polyangia > Polyangiales > Polyangiaceae > SYFR01. The sequence continues at coordinate 13,548 of SYFR01000192.1, forward strand.
TGGACATCGTCGCCAGCGACATGTGGGTGGCAAACTACGCTGGCATGGAGAATCCGGGCCCGAGCTTTGTCACCGAAGAGCTCAAGCGTCACGGCCATCGCGGCGCGCTGGCGTTCATGGACGGAGACAGTCATGTGCTCCTACCCAAGTTGTTCGCCAAGCGCCCCGACCTCCAGTTCGACCTCATCACCATCGACGGCGATCACTCCGAAGCCGGCGCCTATCGCGATCTGTGCGACGTGGTGCCGCACCTCGCGCCGGGCGGCGTGCTGGTATTCGATGACATCAGCCATCCGACGCTTCCCCATCTCCTCGGCGTGTGGCGCAAGGTGGTCGAGGAACATCCCGGTCTGTCGGCGTATGAGTACGTCGAGCAGGGCTACGGCGTGGCCTTCGCCGTGCGTGCGGCCTAACTGAGTGTCATGGCTCACGAGCGTTACGTCGGCAACGGCACCACGGCGCTGACGGCCGCGCTGGTTGGCTTGGGCTGTGAGGCCCGCGGCGGGCTCGTGGCGCTGCCTGCCACGGTGTGCCCGAGCGTGGTCGCGGCGATCTTCGCGAGCGGCAAGCGCCCCTATTTCGTCGACATCGAGGGCGAGTCGATGGGGCTCTGCCCCGAGCGACTGGCGGCGATCGACGCGCCGCTCGCGGCGGTGGTGGCGGTGCACGCGTTCGGCACACCGTGCCGCATCGGCGAGCTGGCGCAGGTGTGCCGCCAGCGCGGTGTCGCCTTGATCGAGGACTGCGCGCAGGCCGAGGGGGCGACCGCCGACGGGCAGCCGGTCGGCAGCTCCGGTGACGTCGCCATCTTCAGCTACGGTGCCGGCAAGATCCTCGACCTCGGCGGCGGCGGGCGGCTCGTCACCCGGGACGATGCGCTCGCGGCGCGCGTCGACGCCTTCGCCGCCTCGCTGCCCGAGCAC
>SYFR01000193.1 GCA_005800325.1 Myxococcales bacterium
CCGAGAGCGCGCGCGACGGACTGTCCGAGCGAGGTCTTTCCGACACCCGGGGGGCCGACGAAATTGAGGATCGGCGCCTTGGCCTGCGGGTTGAGGCGCAAGATCGCCAGGTGTTCGAGGATGCGCTCCTTGACGTCGGCGAGCCCGTGGTGGTCGTGCTCGAGCACGGCGCGCGCCTCGGCGAGATCGACGCGCGTCTCGGTCTCCGTTTGCCACGGCAGCTCGAGGATGAGCTCGATGTAGCCGCGGATCAGGTGATACTCGTGGGCCGCCGTCGGCAGCCGCTCGAGGCGCTTGCACTCCCGCTCGGCCTCGCGCCGGGCGTGCTCCGGCAGCATGGCAGTGGCGAGGCGCGCCTTCAGCTCGTTGAGTTCGACCTGCTCCGCCTCGACATCGCCGAGCTCGGTCTGGATGGTGCGCAGCTGCTTGCGAAGCACGTAGTCGCGCTGCTCCTTGTCGAGCTGACCGGCGACCTCGTGGGCGATGTGGTGCCGCACCTCGAGCACCTGGAGCTCGAGCGTCACCTGGCGCAAGAGGGTGCGCAGCGCCTCGCTGACCCGCGTCTGCTCGAGCAGCTCCTGGCTCTTCGGCGCGTCGATGCCGATGAGCGAGGCGACGGTGAACACGAAGCGAACGCGGTCCTCCTCGCTGCGCAGGAGCGCGTCGAGCGCGGGCACGTCTTCGCCCCGGGCGAGGCGGACGAGTCGCTGCACGGCGTCTTGCACCTCACGGCATAGGGCCTCCGTCTCCGGGCCCTCGTCGATGAGGATCGGCATCGGCCGCACGCGCACGAGCACGTGGCCCGCGGCTGGGAGGACGTCCTCGATGAAGACGCGCTCGACGCCCTGCACGACGACAGTCATGGACTGGGGTGAGCGCTGCAGGGTTCGCACCTGCCCGCGCACACCGATGCGATGCAGACTGGCGAGCTGCGTCGGATCGCCCTCGGGCGTGCGCTGGCTCACCACGACGAGATCCTTGTCCTCGCGGGCGATCGCCGCCTCGACACCGCCGACCGAGGTGTCGCGACCGATGGCGAAGGGCATCGCTACCCCGGGGAAGAGGACGCCGCTCCGTAGCGGCAGGAGTGGCAGCACGCGGCTCGGAGGCGACATGGCGCTCCCACTCGTCGCAAGATCGACGCCATCGCGCGCACACGAAACGCGCCGACCCGCGCGAGCGGCGTGACGGGATCGCCGGGTTACGGGATGCCCGGCGTTGGCCAGAACCTAGGCGAAGTCCTTCTCTTCGCGCTCCTGCTCCTCTTTGCAGCGGATGCAGAGCGTCGTCTCGGGTCGCGCCTCGAGGCGCTTGACCGAGATCTCCTCGGCGCAGACTTCGCAGTCGCCGAAGCTGCCGTCGTTGATCTTCTCGAGCGCGCGCTCGATCTTCGAGAGAAACGATTTCTCGCGTCCGCGAAGACGGAAGGTGAACGACTGGAGGTACTCGGTGGAGGCGAGATCCATTTCGTCCGGAAGCTCGTTGGCATCGAGCGCCATGTCCTCGCTGAGCGTCTGCTGCGCCCGCTTGACGATGTCCTCGCGCTTCTGTTCGAGCAACTTTTGAAACTTCTTGAGGTGGGCTTTGTTCATTTCGTCTCCGTGGGCGTCGCGTGCCAGGAGGCCCTGCACCCTCGCAAGGGCGGAGCATTAGAATGGATGCGCCTTCGCAACGTCAAGCACCTAAGCGCCCTTTCGAGAAAGGCGAGCCGCGGTGCCTGGCGGAGCTGCCCGCTTCCGCCCGATCGGAGAGCCGGCCGCCGCCGAGCATACTACCGTCGCCTCCGATCATGTTGCGCTTCGATCCAACGAACGAGCCCCCGCCGCCGAGAGACTCCGCGACCGTGCTCTTCGTGCGGCCAGCGGCTCCGAGCGAAGCCGACACCGAGCGAGCCGCCGGGGGTGGCGGCACCGCGCTCGAGGTATTTTGCGTACGGCGGCACGCGGCGAGCCCGTTCCTCGGCGGTGCCGTGGTCTTCCCCGGCGGCAAGCTCGACGCCGCGGACTCGGAATGTGCGACCGACGGCGTGGACGAGCGCGCCCGTGCTTTCGCCACGAGCCCCGAGCACGCGCTGGCGCTCGCGGTGTGCGCCTGCCGCGAGTCGCTCGAGGAGGCGGGCCTCGTGCCCACGACTCCCGCGCTCGACGACGACGGTGTCGCGCGCGCGCGCGCCGCGCTGGGCTCGGGAGAGACGCTCGCCCGGATTTTCTCGACGACGCTCCTTGGCCGTCGCCTTCGGACGAGCGCGCTCGTGCCGTTCTCGCGGTGGGTCACGCCGGAAGCGGAGAGCCGCCGCTACGACGCGCGCTTCTTCGTGGCACGCGCGCCCGATGGCCAGCGCGGGCAGCACGACACGCGCGAGACGACGAGCGGCGTGTGGGCGACCCCTTCGCGCATGCTCATCGCGTTCGAGCGAGGCGACGTCTTGTTGGCGCCGCCCACGCTGCGTTGCCTCGAGCTCCTCCGTGGCCTCTCGGTGGACGAGGCTCTCGCCCTCGCCGCGCGGCAGGCGCTCGCGCCGATCTGTCCGCTTTTCGTGGCCGGTGAGGCTCCGATGCTCGTGTTGCCGGGCGATCCCTATCACGCGATCGCCGAACGTCGCATCGACGGTCCCACACGCTTCGTGCTCCGCGACGGGAAGTTCGTCAGCGAAGAGCCGCCGTGAGCCGCGAGCGGCGGCCGCCACGAACGAACGCTCACTTCATGCCGTCGCGGTAGGCGCGCACGGAGTTGACGATCGAGTCGGCGAGCTTCTGGCGAAAGTCCGCGGTGCCGAGGCGAGCCTCGTCCTCGGGGTTCGAGATGAACGCCGTCTCGAAGAGCGTCGCCGGCATCTCCGCTCCGAGCAGCACGAAGAACGCCGCGGTCTTCACGCCGTGGTCGTGAGGCTGTCCGTAGCGTTGCGAGAGCGACGACACGGCCGAGCGCCGCAGGAGCTGCGCAAAGAGGCGTGAGCCCTCCGTCGTGGCGCTGGCGTTGAGGCCGCTCGCGACGCTGGCGATCTGCGCGTCGAGCACGCGGATGTCGAGCGATTTTCCTCGCTCGACGACGAGGTGGTTCTCGCGCATCACGCTTCGGCGCGCGACGGCGTCGGTCTCACGCGATGGGTCGAGGATGTAGACCTCGAGACCCTTGGCGTTGCCGTCCTCGGTGGCGTTGCAGTGGATCGACACGAAGAGATCCGCGTGAAACGCGTTGGCGCGTGCGGTCCGCTCCTCGAGCGGAACGTAGGCATCGCCGTCGCGCGTCAACATCGTCTCGACCCCAAGCTCGTGGGCGAGCGCCGGGGCTGCTCGATGCGCGACGTCGAGCACGACGTCCTTCTCCCGAAGCCCCGTTGGCCCCTGCGCGCCCGCGTCCATGCCGCCGTGGCCAGGATCGAGGACCACGCGGCGCACCGTGCGCGCGAGCGATCTCTGCGGGGTGGCATCGACTGCGACCGGAGGACGCGTGCTCAGATCGACGACGACGCGAAACGGGTCGGGCAGGTAAAAAACGCGATGGTGGGCGGCGTCCACGAGATCGATGACGACCCGCACGCCGTCGCCACGCTTGCCGAGCCGCACGCCGCCGATGAGCCCCGTGGTCGACACCTCGGGGCTGACGCCGACTTGCTTGGCGCCCGCGAGATCGAGGTAGATGCGGTGCCCGCGCTGCGCGGAAGCATCGGGCGCGAGGACACCGACATCGAACGCGAGGGGAGCGCTCAGCGTGAGCACGAGGCGCCCGCCGCCCTGCCAGCTGTAGGGCTCGAGCCGTGTGAGATCCGCGCGCGATTTTACGACGCTCGCGTCCGGTTTCACGACCACGTCGAGGCCGCCTTGCGCGGCCGGTCCGAAGGGTGGCACGGCGGCGCTCGCCGACGGGAGAAGCGCCTCGCTCCCATCCGGCGCGCGCGCGCTCTCGGTCGCGGTCGACGACGGCTCTCGGTCGCGGGGCTTCGCCTTCTCCGCGGCAAACGTCGCCGCCTCGTTCCGCCCTCGCTCTTCGAGCAGCACCCAGTCGGCCCCCGTCGGGCGAAACGCGGCGGCCGCGCCGAGCAGCGTAGCGACGCGCGCCACGCACTTCTTCACCGCCTCGACTTCGGACGGAGCGTGCCGTGCGCGGACGAGGTAGAGCGCGCGGTACGAGACCTCGGCGTCGCGGGCGAGCTCTCCGGAGAGCACGGCGAGGCGCGCCTCGGCGTCGCAGGCGAACGGTGCGCTCGGGGCCCGGTCGACGGCAACGCGGTAGAGCTCGGTCGCCTCGCGCGCGTCGCTCGGCACCCCGTCGTGACGCCAAAGCCGCTCGCGCAGCTTCGCCGCGAGAGAGGTGAGCTCGGCGGCCTCCGGGGATACGATCCGCGCGCCGACGCTGCGCTCCGCGGCGATCGCGAGCCGGTCCGTGAGCGCCACCACCTCCGCGCGCGAAGGTAACGTCGTCTTTTCGCTCTCGAGCGACGCTGCGCGTTCGCGATCCCCTTCTTCGCCGGACGTGCTCGCGCTCGGCGCTGGGTCGGCGTGCGGCTCAGGGCGCGAGCATGCGCCGAGCCCCGCGGCCGCGAAGGCGGCGCCGAGGACGACCTGCGCGACGTGCGATAGCCGAGCCGCCATGCCGCGCGGAACTTGCCACAATCGACGGCGATTGCCCCAGATTCTGTAGTGTCTCGCTTCAGAGAATCGGGACAACCGATGAGCGGGGGCGCGCGATTCGCCGCAAACGGCTCGCACGGATTGGCCGTTGCTCCCGCTGGAATCAGGGTGGTAGCTTGATGCCACGCATGGCTATGACCACGACCCGCGCCGGGATCGGCGACGAGCGAGGACGCATCGAACTGCCCCGCGGCATGACCTTCGAAGAGGCCGATCGCCTGGCGGACTCGCTCCGGCCTTCGTGGGATCACCTGTTCCGGACTGCGTCCACGACCGAGGACCAGAGCACCGGCGCGCTCAAGCTGAGCCGCGTCGTCGGCGCTCCCCCCGCGAGTGCGCGGCCCGCGAGCACGCCGCCTGCGAGCACGCCGCCTGCGAGCACGCCGCCTGCGAGCACGCCGCCTGCGAGCACGCCGCCTGCGAGCACG
>SYFR01000194.1 GCA_005800325.1 Myxococcales bacterium
AGCGAAGCACCGTCAGCGAAGCACCGTCAGCGCAGCACCGTCAGCGCAGCACCGTCAGCGAAGCACCGTCAGCGAAGCAGCTCGCCAGCGCGCGCACGCTTGATGAAGCGTCCGCCGCCGGTAGTCGCGAGCTTGCCGCCCTCGACCATCACGCGGCCGCGCGACAGCACGACGTCGCTGAAGCCCTGGATCTGGAAGCCCTCGTACGCGCTGTAGTCGACGCGCATGTGGTGGGTGAACGGGTTATTGACGCTGATCGTCTCCTTGCGGTTCGGATCGAAGACGACGATGTCCGCGTCGCTGCCGACGGCGATGGTGCCCTTTTTCGGGAACATGCCAAAGGTCTTCGCGGCGGCGGTCGAGGTGATCTCGACCCAGCGATTCAGGCCCAGGCGGCGCTGTACGACCGCGCCGTGGTACATGAGGCTCATCCGGTTCTCGACGCCCGGTGCGCCGTTCGGGATCTTGCGGAAATCGCCGCTGCCGAGCTCTTTCTGGCCCTTGAAGCAGAACGGGCAGTGGTCGGTCGCGACGTTGCCGATGTGGCCGAGCGCGAGACCCTTCCACAAGACGTCCTGGTTCGACTTGTGGCGCAGCGCGGGGGTCATGACCCATTTCGCGCCTTCCATGCCTTCGCGCTCGTAGTAGCTGTCGTCGAGGAAGAGGTACTGCGGGCACGTCTCGCACATCACGTCGACGCCGCGCGCGCGGCCGCGCTTCACTTCCTCGAGGGCGTCGGCGCACGAGAGGTGCACGATGTAGAGCGGCACGTTCGCGACCTCCGCGATGCTGATCGCGCGGTATACGCCCTCGGCCTCCATGCGCGTCGGGCGCGTCGTCGCGTGGTGCTTCGGCTCGGTCTTCCCGTCCTTGATCGCAGCCTTGACGATCTCGTCGATCACGATGCCGTTCTCGGCGTGCATGCAGATGCGGGTGCCGTTCTCGCCGGCCTGGCGAAACGTGCGGTAGAGCGTGCCGTCGTCGACGTAAAGGACGCCGGGGTACGCCATGAAGAGCTTGTACGAGGTGACGCCCTCGTCGGCGAGTCGGCCCATCTCCGGCAGGCGCTCGTCCGCCATGTCGGTCACGATCATGTGAAAGCCGTAGTCGATCGCCGCCTTGCCCTCGGCCTTGCGGTGCCAGGTCTCGAGGCCCGCGAGCGTCGATTGGCCTTTGGTCTGGATGGCGAAATCGATGAGGGTCGTCGTGCCGCCGAACGCCGCCGCTTGGGTGCCGCTCTCGAAATCGTCCGCGCTCGTGGTACCGCCGAACGGCATGTCGAGGTGCGTGTGCGCGTCGATGCCGCCCGGGACGACCAGCTTGCCCGCCGCGTCGATCACCTTGTCCGCGGGATCCGAGAGGCTCTGGCCGATCTGAGAAATCTTCTCACCGTCGACCAGCACGTCGGCGAAGTAGTCGTCGGTCGCGGTGATGACGCGGCCGTTCTTGATGAGGATTTTCATGGCGCGACGCTACGCCCGCCCGCGCTTGGTGGTCAATGCCGCGGTCGAGGAGGATCGCGGTGACTCTCGCGACTCGCGACACCTGTGGTAACGAAAGCGCGAATGGTCCCCGACGACGAGCCTGTCCTACCTGTTCATGACGGCAGCGAGGAGCCCGAGGCCACGACGCTTCGGGAGTGGTTCTCCGGTCGACCGCTTCCCGAGCGGGCTCACCTGGTGCTTGGGCTCGTCGTGCCGCTGGCGATCGCCGTCGGCAACATGGCGCGCCTCGCGGCGTTCACCGTCGACGACTCGTACATCTCGTACCGCTACGCGCGCAACTTCGCGCGTGGGCTCGGCCTCGTCTACAACGCGGGCGAGCGCATCGAGGGCTACACGAATTTTCTCTATACCGTGTTGCTTGGCGTGGGCGCGTTCTGCGGCGCAGACCCGCATGCCTTCGCCAAGGTGCTCGGCTTCGCGTGCGGGCTCGTCACGATCGGCTTCGTGTACTTGCTCGAGCGCGAGCTGCGGCCGCTGCGTGCGGCGCCCGCAATCGCCCCCTACTTCGTCGCCAGCACGAGCGTGTTCACCGGGTACGCGGTCTGGGGTCTCGAGACGTCGATGTTCTCCGCGCTGGTGCTGGCCGGCGCGTGGCAGTTTGCGCGGGAAGAGGCGCGCGAGAGCTTTCCGTGGTCGGGGCTCTTGTTCGCCGCCGCCGGGCTCACGCGCCCCGAGGCGCCGATGTACCTCGGGATCCTCATGCTGTTCCTCGGCGGGCCGCGCCTCATCGCGCTCGGCCGCGCCGGCAGTGATGGCAAGCCCGCGATCATGCTGCTTGGGCTCGCGTCGCTCGCGGCCTCGGCGCTCTTTCGGGTCGCGCCGGCGCGAGATGCCACGAGCTCTGCCTTCTCGTGGGGATTCGCGGCGCTCGGGGCGGTCTCGGTCGTGAGCCAGCTGCCGCGCCGGCTCGTCTCGGAGAAGAACCTCGTGCGCGGCGGCATCTTCGTCGGCGTCGTCGGCGCGCACCTCCTCTGGCGTAAGCGCTATTACGGCGCGTGGCTGCCGAACACCTTCGCCGCCAAGACCGGCGACATGCGGCAACAGCTCGCCGGGGGGCTCGACTACCTGAGCAAATTCGCGACGCACGAGGGCGAAACGCTCGCCTTCGTCGTGTTTGGCCTCGGGGCCGTGCTCGCGTGGAAGCATCGGAGCGGCCTCGCCTTCGCGGCAATGCTGGCTTGCGGCACGGCGTACGTCGCGCTCGTCGGCGGCGACTGGATGCCGCTCTTCCGCTTCATGGCGCCGCTCGTCCCGTTCCTCGCGCTGCTCACGGGCGTCGGACTGCGGGTGCTGCTCGAGACGCGGTCGCGCGCGATCAACTACGGGCTCGCCGTGCTCGGTCTGCTCGTCGTGCTGCAGCGCAACGAGCGCATGACCGCCGACCGCCGCAAGATCTTCGGCGAAGAGAAGGCGTTCTGGGATCGCGCCGCCGGCGGGGTCGCGACGTGGATGAACGAGCGCGTCCAGGCACGCGGCCGCGACGTCGCGCTGGGAGAGATCGCGATGGGCGACATCGGCCAGGTCGGCTACGAGACCGACTTTCCGATCGTCGATCTGCTCGGACTCGTGGACTCGGTGATCCCGGGCCTTCCCGGCGGCTACACGAACAAAACGGGCCCGGGGTATCGCGACTATTTCTTCGAGCGCGAGCCGCGGTTCTTCGTTCTCATCTCGGCGTCAGGAGACTGCTCGCATCCGTCGGTGCCCGGCTCGCAGGCGCTCTATCGCGATCGTCGCTTTCGCGAGCGCTATGGCTTGAGCGGTCGCGTGCACCTGACGCAGGGCTTCTCTTGGTGCATCTACGAGCGGCGTCGCTCCATCGACCTCGCGCTGCCGGTGTACGAGATCGACGGCGCGCGCCGCATCGAGAGCGACCGCAAGACCTACGACCGCACGCCGAGCTCGACCGTGCCGGCGCAGCCCCAGCCGCTGCCGCCCCAGCCGCTGCAGCCCCAGCCGCTGCAGCCCCAGCCGCTGCAGCCCTAGCCGCTGCAGCCCCAGCCGCTGCAGCCCTAGCCGCTGCAACCCCAGCCGCTGCAACCCCAGCCGCTGCAGCCCTAGCCGCTGCAGCCCTAGCCGCACGTCAGCCAGCGACGGGCTTCGGCTGACCGAAGATGCTCGTCGCGCGGCTCTTTTCTTTCTTCTGCTGCGCGCGCTCTCGGTAGGTGGGGATCGACACCTTCTCGCGCGGGGCGAGGTCGCGGCCGTCGACGAGCGCGTCGATGTCTTCGGCGTCGAGCGTCTCGCGCTCGAGCAGCGCGCCCGCCATCTTGTCGAGCAGCGCGCGATGTTCGGTCAAGAGCGCCTTCGCCTTGACTTCGCCGGCGCGCACGAGGCCCTGAACCTCTTCGTCGATGAGCTGCGCGGTCGACTCGGAGTACGAGCGCGACGAGTTGCCGAAATCGCGGCCGAGGAACACCGTCTCCTCCTCCCCGCCGTAGGCGACGGGGCCCAGCTTGTCGCTCATGCCGAACTCGGTGACCATGCGCCGCGCGATGTCGCTCGCCTGCTTGATGTCGTTGGATGCGCCCGTCGTGTAGTGGCCAAACACGAGCTCCTCGGCGACTCGCCCGCCCATCAGCACCGCCAGCTTGGCCATCGCGAAGCTCTTCGTCAGGCTGAGCCGGTCCGCCTTCGGTAGTTGTTGCGTGAGGCCGAGCGCCGGCCCGCGCGGGATGATCGTCACCTTGTGGACCGGATCGGTGTGCTCGGCGAGGAGCTTCGCGACCAGCGCATGGCCGGCTTCGTGCCACGCCGTCGTGCGCTTCTCTTCTTCGCCGATGACCATGCTGCGGCGCTCCGTGCCCATCAGCACCTTGTCCTTCGCCATGTCGAAGTCGGACATCGACACGAGCTCTTTGTCCTGGCGCGCGGCGAGCAGGGCCGCCTCGTTCACGAGGTTCTCGAGGTCGGCGCCCACGAAGCCCGGCGTGCCGCGGGCGATCAGCTCGAGCTCTACGTCGGTCGCTACCGGCACGCGGCGCGTGTGGATGGCGAGGATCGCCTCGCGGCCGCCCACGTCGGGGCGATTTACGACGATGCGCCGATCGAAGTACCACTGTGGCTCTAGAACACTACCTTATTCGACTTTGGTAGTACCGCGAGAGCGTGGCGTGCTCGATGCTACGGTGCCACTCTGCTGCGCGCGCGGCCACG
>SYFR01000195.1 GCA_005800325.1 Myxococcales bacterium
ACTTGTTCTATCGCCTGAACGTCGTGCCCATCGACATGGCGCCGCTGCGCGAGCGCGCCGACGACATCCCGCTGCTCGCGTCGTTCTTCGTCGACAAGTTCAACGCCCGCCTCGGCAAGGCCATCGCCGGCATCGACGAAGTCGCGCGCCGGCGGCTCGAGCGCTATCGCTGGCCAGGCAACGTGCGCGAGCTCGAGCACGTCATCGAGCGCGCGGTCCTGTTCGCCGACGGCGCCGTGATCCGCGAAGACGATCTCCCGGTGGAAATTGCGGGCAGCGAGCTCGACCGCGGCGAAGCCTCCACTCCGTCGATGGCGCTCGACGCGCCCGCGGGGACGATGGCGCTCGACGCGCCCGAGGGGGCCGTGGCGTTCGAGGTGCCCGCGGGCGAGTTCGGCGAGGGCCTCAAGGAGCAAGTGCGCGCGGCCTCGGTGCGGGTCGAGCGTGCTCTCATCGAGCGGGCTCTCGCGCAGACGCAAGGCAACGTCACCCACGCCGCGCGGCTGCTCAAGATTTCCCGCAAGGGGCTGCAGCTCAAGATGAAGGAGCTCGAGCTGCGCGATCCTTGAGGCGCAAGCCGCGAGACTCGGTCCGCTTCTCGACAGCCTGCTAAAATACGTACGCGGCTTCGAGGTGCAGGTGGACGAGCTGGTCGTCGGCGCCCTCGGCAGAGTACTCGTCGTCGGGCAGCGGCGCGAAGGACGCGAAGTAGCGCGTGTAGTCGCCGCCCAGCCGCAGCTCGACGCCCGAGCCCACGACGAGCGCGAGGTCGAGCGCGGCCTCGAGCCCCCGGAGCGTCGGCTCGCGGAACCGCTCGTAGACGGGGCCGCCCTCGAGGGCACCGACGTACGCGAGGCTCGGCGTGAGGGCGACGACACCGAGCGGGATGCGCGCGTCGAGCCCGCCCTTGAGCGTGCGGTACTTCACGTCGGCGAGCTCGCTCGCGATCTCCACGCCTCGGTCGTCGCGAGGCGTGAAGGTGAAGTTCTCGAACCCGAACGCGCCGAACGCGCCGACGGTTCCGGGGTCCGCGTCGTCGCCGAAGCGAAGGCGATAGCGCAGCCCGGCCGTGAAGCGATTGAAGCTCGTGTCGAACACGCGCACGTCCGCGGTCTGCGAGCTGAGGCCGAAGAAATGGGCGTACCGAACGAAAACGCCGAGATCGCGCGCGACCGGGACGTCGGTCGTCGCCGCGGGGTAGACGACACCGCCGACGGCGAGCCCGGGCACGCCGAGCACCTCGTAGGGCCGCGTGTTTGCCGTGTTCGCGGCCCCTTCGTGGTAGCCGAAGAAACGCGCGCCGAGCTCGAGCCCCGCGGTCACCTCGAAGAGCTCGGCGCCTGCGCGATGGGCGACGAACTCGGGCTCGTTCCCTCGCCGTGCTGCCTCGTCGCGCTCCCGAACGCGCTCCGCAGCTTCGCTCTCCGACGCGCTGTCGGCTCGAGCCGGCGGCGGCGCAAACGCGCGGAGCGCCGAACCGAGCGCGCCCTCGAGGGCCTCCGCTCGCTCCCCGCCTGCGTGCGCGACGGTCTCGTCGACGCGCGGCGTGTCCGCTCCTCTTTCGACGAAGAGCAGCATGACCGCCGGTTTTCTCCCCGGCTTCTTCCGCGCGAGGACCGCGCCGTCGAGCTCCGCCTTGTCGAGCGCCTTCTTGAGCCCGAGGGCGAGCGACTTTTTGCCACCGCGGCTCGCGAGCAACGTCCCCGGCTCGCGCGGAAGGCCGCTGCTGCTCATCGCCTTCGCGAAGAAATCGATCGCGACGACCTCGACCGTGGCCGGCATGAGCCGAACCAGCTCCTCCTTGAGCGCCGCTGCTTCGGGGCCGTCCGCGTGGATGGCCATGCGCTTCGGCGCCGAGCCCGGAGTCTCGGCCATCGCGCGATGCGTCAGCGCCACGAGGCAGAAGAGTGACGCAAGGAGCAGCAGGCGGCCGATGCGATGTGGCGCGCGGAACGAGGTCACTGCCGGCGACGTTACTAAATGCCGGCGCGCCGTGTCGCGCACCATCTCGGGAAACCGCCAGCAAGTCGCGCGCGACGCCCGCCTCCTCGCCGAGCTCGGACTGACGCTCGCTTGGATGGCAGCTGCGGGCGCACCGACTTTCAGGGGGGCAGCGCGCAGACGCTGTTTCGCTCCGTGCGCGAGCGCCTCTTCTCACTCGACGAGCGGACGCTCGTGTATCCGGCGCACGACTACGCGGGCTTCACGGTGTCGAGCATCGGCGAGGAGATGCGCCTCAACCCACGGCTCAGGCTCGTGCGCACGGAGTCGGAGTTCGTGGCGGTCATGGCGTCGCTGCACCTGCCCAATCCGAAGCTCATGGATGTCGCGGTACCTGCGAATCTCCACTGCGGCAGCCCGCTGCCCGCGCACGCTCCGCGTCGAGCGCCCGAACCGCGCGCGTGACCGAGCCTCGCCGCGGCGCCTCAGGCGAAGGCGCGGCGTTGGATGCGAGCCCCCGCAACGCAGGCGTGACGGCGACTCGGTCGACGCTCCTCAGGCGAGGGCGCGGTCAGCGATGCGAGCCCCCGCGGTCCAGGTGTTCAAGAAGGCGCGGTGAAGCGGCGTAGCTGCGTCGATGCCGCCCGGCGGGTGCACGAGCTCGAGCAGGTTCGGGCCGGCGCCGCCCTTGGGGTTCACGAAGCCACCGACCCAAGTCGAGCCGTCGAGGCGCGCGGTCTCCCGCATCTGTCCGAAGATCTCGTCTTGCAGCGCGACGACGCGCTCGGCCATCTTGCGCGGCTCGATGCCGAGGTTTTGCAGGTGCGGACGCATCGGCAGGCCCGCGCTGATGAGCAGCCCGACGCAGCGGATCTGGAACGCCGTCGCGCGCGCCGCCTCCAAGCGCGTGAGCTTGCCGAGCAGACGCGGCAAATAGAGGACCCCGAGCCCGACGTGGCGCGCCTCGTCGCGTTCGTAGTACGGCAGGAGATCGGTGAGCACCGGCTCGAGGTTCGCGGCGCCCAGCGACTTGAAGATCGCGAGCGCATTCGCCTCCACCATGAGCTGCATGCCGATGAGCTTGTGCACGAGCGAGTCGGTCTCGAGGATGCCGAGCAAGAGCGTGCGCCCGACGCCGCCGAGGCGTGGGATGGGCTCGCCGAGCGCGCGCACATAGTCACGCAGCACGTAGAAGTGGCGCGCCTCGTCGTGCGCCTGCGACGTCGCGGCCATCTTCGCCTCGACGTCCTCGATGCGCTCGGCCAGATCGGCGCTGATGGCCCACGCGGCGAGCTCGCCCCACAAGAGGATGCCGAGCAGGAGCAGCGCGGACGCCTTCTTGTCTTCGGGCAGCCGCGGCGGCCCATGCTTCGCGATGAGGCTACTGAGCACCTCGCGCCCGTCCCACGAGAGGTCCTGGCCCTTGTGATAGAGCCGCTCGAGCTTCTCGAGCTTGCCGCGCGCGGTGGCCTCGAGCGTGTCCTCGACGATCTCGTACGGCGGCCAAGTTCGGTGGCGCGAGCCGCCGAAGAGAAACGAGATCGCCTTGTCCGTGGTGGCTTCGAGCTTCATTTGGCTTCCTATCCCTTCGTCAACTGCGGCGGCCGATTGCGCGGGTGCGCTCGCTCAAGAGGCCCGTGAGCTGGATGTCGGTGACGACGCTTACGATGCGCTCGAGATCGACCGGGGCGTCGGCATGCAGCGCGTCGAGCACGAGCTTCTCGACGCCGCCGAGGAGAAACCGGGCGGCTAGCTCCGGCTCCGCGGTTTCGACGACGCCGAGCCGCCGCGCCGACTCGAGATCCGTGACCATCGCGCCGAGGACGAGCCCGTCGATGCGCGCCAGGATGGCGTCGATGCCGCCGTCGAGCCCGCGGGCCTCCCGCAACACGAGCCGGAGGCTCGCCTCGTCGTGAAAGATGGCGTCGAGCATGCGGCGCAGGCGTGTCGCACAGAACGCACAGATGAGAGCGGGCGGGGCGTCGGCAGCGCCGTCGAGCTCTGCCACGCTTTGTCGCGACGCGAGCACGCCGCGCACGCGCTCGAACAGCTCCTCGAGCACGGCCTCGAGCACGTCGCGCTTGTTCGTGAAGTGTTGATACAGCGTGCCGCGCCCGATCCCCGCCGCCGAGCAGATCTCCGCGATGCTCGCGACGTGGAACCCGCGCCTTGCGAAGACCGCGCGGGCGCACGCGAGGATCTGCGCGCGCCGCTCTTCGGCGGGCAGGTAACTCCGCTTCGTGCCGCGCTCAGGTAGAACTGACATGTCGGTTCTGGCTGATAACAACAAGTGACACCTGTGTCAATTCCCGGCGCGCGACCTCTCACGGCGCGCGACCCTCCGGGCGCGCGAGCCGCCCGAAGCGCGACGAGGTGTCCGTCGCGGGGCCATCCGGCTAACCTCGTGGCGCGTCGGTCGACTGCGTCCCTGTCCGCGGGCACAGCTCGAGCGCGTTCGCGCCGCTCACGATTCGCCGCTCACGATTCGCCGCCCACGATTCGCCGCCCACGCTTCGCCGCTCACGATTCGCCGCTCACGATTCGCCGCCCACGATTCGCCGCCCACGAGTCGCCGCTCACCATTCGCCACGTGCCGCGCCTCGCCCGAATCGCCGTGTCCATGAGGCAGCGCATGCCGGTGCTCGCGCTCGCGCGCCGTCGCCTCAATCAAGGCAAGTTGGCGCGGCTCGCCTGGGTGCTCGCGGCGCTCGCGGCGCTCGCCGTGATCCTCGGCGCGCTCGGCGACGATGCGACGACCGTCGCAGAGGCGAGCGAGCTGATCGCCGAGCTCATGGGGCTGCTCGCGTGGGGCGGCGCGGCGTGCCTCGGCCTCGCGGCGGCAGGTCCCTCGATCGAGCGCGACAGCAGAGAGGGGCTCGAGGCGCTCGTCGTCCTCGGCGGCGGCAGCGTCCGCACGCTGCGCGTTTCGCGGTGGCTCGCCGCGGCTTACGAGGGCGCGCGCCGTGTGCTCGTGCCTGCCTTCGTCGCGTGCCTCGCGCTCGGGCTCGCCACCAAGAGCCTCCTCATCGCGAGCCATCTTCCCGGCATCGCCGCCTTCGGCGTGCTCGTCGGCGCCGTGATGGGGCTCGTCGGCGCCGCCTGCTCCGAGCTCGGGGGCCAGCGCGGCCGCTCCCTCTTCTTCCTCGCGCTCCTCGTTCCGTGGCTCATGTCGCAAGCGTCACCGGGCCTCGGCTTCAGCGCCGCCGAGCTCGTCGAGCGCGGGGTGGATCTGCTCGTGCGCCCGATGGCACACGTGGGCGCGTGTGGCTCCGGATCGCGAGGCGGGGCATGAGCGGGCCGGGACGACTCGTGTCGCTCGAGCGCGTCTTCGCGCGCGACGAGGCGGGGCCGCACGGCGCATCGCGCGGCGCGTTGCGTGGACTCGACCTCGAGCTCGACGCGGGGCTTCACGTCGTCCTCGGCCGACCCGAGGATGGCACCGCGGCGCTGGTCGAGCTGCTCGCGGGCGATCGTCCGCCGCGTTCGGGAAGTGTACGAATCGGCGGCCGCGATCCCGCGAGGAGCCCCGCCGTGCGAAGGCGCGTCGGCGTCGTCGGACCGCGCAGTGCCCTCGTGGCGCCAACCGTGGCCGATGGCGTCGCGCACGCGGCGATGGCGCGAGGCGAGGGCGCCGACGCTCTCGAGCGGCTCGGGCTCGCCGGTCTCGCTTCGCGTCGCGTCGCCTCGCTCTCCGTCGCCGAGCGGCGGTCGGTCGAGCTCGCGATCGCCTTGGCCTCGGCGCGACCGCTCGTCGTTGTGCTCTTCGAGCCGTTGGCGGCCTGCATCGTCGAGCGGGCTCTCCTCTTCGAGCGGCTCACGACGATCGCGAGGGGCGGCGCCGCCGTGGTGCTCACCGCGAGCTCGTGCGAAGAGCTCCTCGCGCTCGAGGCGACGACGTGGTGCCTCACGGGCGGCCGCCGCGTCGGCGATGCCTCGCAGCTCGCGGTCGGCGGCAGTGAGCTCTCCGTGTGGCTCCGAGATCCCGACGCGAGCGCGGCGCGTGCGCTGGCACTCGAGCTCAGTGCGAAAGCGGAGCTGACGCAAGTCGCGTGGCGGTGGCTCGAGGGCGAGTCGGCGAGCGTCGTCACCGTCGGCGCGCGCGATCTCGACCTCGCCGCGCTCGTCGTCGCAGAGGTCGCGGGCTCGCAGCGAGCGCCGGTGCTCGCCATCGCGCCGGCGAGCGGGCACCGAGCGTTGCGCGCATCAGCGCGGGAGGCGCATCGCGGTGAGTAGCTCCGAGCCGAGCCTCACGCCGTCGGCCGGCTCCGAGCCTCGCGCGCCGGGGCCGCTGCCGCGCTCCCTCCTCGCGCTCTCATGGGGCTGCCGCGCCGCGTGGGCCAACGTCGGACTTCGACCGTTCCTCGCGACCCTCGCGAGTGTCGTCCTCGCGCTCGCGGGCGTCGCGACGATCGCGCGGTACTTTGCGCGCGACGGCGCCGTGGATGCGACCGTTTCCATCGCGCTCGGGCTCGGCCTGCCGCTCGCTACTTTCAATCTGGTGCGCCGCGCGACGTGCTCGGAAAACATCTCCTTGGTGCTCGTGCCGTTCGGACGCATTGGCTGCTCGCGGCGCGCCCTCGCCATCGGGGTTTTCCTTGGAACCGCCACCCTGGCGCTCGTCGTGGCGCTCGCGTCGCTCGGCGTCGCGCTCGCCGTCGCCTACCGCGAAACGCCAGGATTTCTCGCGGATCTCGTGACCTCGAGCCGCGTCGCCGCGCTCGGGGCCGGCGCCTACGCGAGCCTCTTTCTGCTCGGCACGAGCTACTTCAAGCGCGGGCGTGGCATGTGGCTCGTGCTCGCGCTCGATCTCCTCCTCGGCGGCGGAGCGTCCGCGATCTCCGCGCCTTTTCCTCGGGCCCACCTCACGAGCCTTGGCGGTGGCGAGGCGGTGCTCGGGCTCTCGCAGCGGCAGAGCAGCGCAGCCCTCGCGATGGTCGGCCTCCTCGCGTTGCTCTGGCTCGTCGCGCGCGCACGTGACTGACTCGTCAGCGCGACGGCGACATCCGACGGCGACGTGCTGCGGCATGGTCCACGGCAGCGCTGCGGCGACGTGCTGCGGCGACGTGCTGCGGCTTGGGCAGCGACGAGCGGCGGCATGGGCGAGTGACACCTTATGCGGGCCAGGAAGCGTCTATTTTTTCGCCCCCGGAGAAGGCGCTCGTCTTCATGCTGTTCGACTCGTCCTCTTGCATTCAGCCCGACGAGGAGCCGCCCGTCCCGCCGCCCACGTGAGCTACGCCGCGCGTGACGCCGCGCGCTCGGGCACCACGATCCTCTGCCACGCGTGAGCGCAGGCCAGGCGAGTGCTATAGCTCGCGGCCATGACGAAGCTCTACGAAATCGGGGTGCGGCGGATCGACGGCGCAGAGACCACGCTCGCCGACTACCAAGGCCGTGTGCTGCTGATCGTGAACGTCGCGAGCAAGTGCGGCCTCACCCCGCAGTATCAGGGCCTCGAGGCCCTCTACCGCACGTACCGCGAGCGCGGCCTCGAGATCCTCGGCTTTCCGTGCAACCAGTTCGGCGCTCAAGAGCCAGGCACCGAGGCCGAGATCCAGAGCTTCTGCTCGCTCACCTACGACGTCAGCTTCC
>SYFR01000196.1 GCA_005800325.1 Myxococcales bacterium
GTCGTAGCGCGGGAGCAGCGCCGCATCCTCGAGCGCCGCGCAGGCGATCATCGCGCGCACGCGCAGGTCTGCCTCCGCCTGTCCGACCGCGAAGTTGAAGAGCCCGGGACCGGCGCTACGGTTTTCCACGTACGCCAGCACCTCGATCGCTGTCCGCTGCTGGAGCGCGCCCGGGTCGGCGAGCGCATCGAGCAGCGGCTTGACCGCGCGCCCGCCGATCGCCTTCAGCTCGCGCTGCGCCTCGAGGGCCGCCGCGCCCTCTCCGAGCTGCGCCGCGTGCACGAGCGGAAACGTCATCGCGCCGTAGAGCTCGACCAAGAGCCGCCGGTACACCGGCTTTTGTGGGTTGCCGAGCGCCACCGGCAACAGCTCGCGCTCGAGCGACGCGAGCGTGCCTCGGCCGAGGTTCAGCTGCATCGCCAGGCGCGCGGCGCGAATGACGTGCTCCTCGTCGCGCGAGGTCCGCACGACCTGGCGATAGAGTCGATCGGCCTCGTCGAGCTCGCCGGACGAGAGCGCCAGATCCGCGAGCTCGAACTGGGCCTTGTGAAGGCGCGGATTCTTCGCGAGCGCCTTGCGCAGCTCGATCATCGCCCGCTCGTTGTCCTGGCGGCGCTTGTACATGCCGGCGAGGCGGTAGTGGCCCTCGGCGTCCTCCGGCGAGAGCTCGACGGCCTTGCCGGCGTACTCGATCGCGTCCTCGTCGCGGTAGAGCTCGGCCGCGTACTGCGCCATGCGCTGGTAATACTCGCGCGCGCGCTTCGGGTTCAGCTCGACGAGCCGCGCGAGCGTGTCGATCGCGCCCGCCAAATTCTTTTGCACCACGAGCACCCGCTCGAGCGCGAGCAGCGCAGCCTCGTCGCCCGGGGCGATCAGGACGATCTTGCGAAGGGTCGCCTCCGCGTCGGCGGGCTTGTTCAGCCGGCGCTGCACCTCCGCGAGCAGGCGCCCCGCCTCGAGATCCGGCGGCGTGCGACCGAGCCTGTCGGTGAGCGTCGCGACCTTGGCCTCGAGCTCGTGGAGGATCGACCAGACGCTGACGATGTGCGTGCGGCACTCGCGCGCGAGCTTCGCGTCGTCGGCCGCCCCGGCGAGCAGCTCCTCCCAAAGGGCAAGCGCCTCGCGATAGCGAAACTGCGACAGGTCCGACACGCTCGCGCTCTTCTCGAGCGCCGCGGCGAGCTGCTTCTTCACGCGCGCGTCGCCGGGCTTACTCTTCACGGCCTCCCGCAGCGACGCGAGCGCCTCGTCCTGCATGTCGTGCTCGAGGTAGACCTCTCCGAGCCGCATCAGCCGGTCGGCTCGCTCGCCGCCCGAGGTGAGGAGCCGCTTCCACGTCGCGATGGCCCGCGCGCGGTCGCCCTTCTGGAAGTAGCGGTCGCCGAGATCCACCAGGTGGTCGGGGTTGCTGTCGGCCGAAGTGCCGAGACGCTCGAACACCTTGAGCGCGCGCTCCGGCTCTTCGATGCGCTCGTAGAAATCGGCGACCGCCGCGAGCACGTCGGCGTCGTTCACGTTCTTGCGCTCGAGCTCGAGGACGAGCGTGAGGGCCTTCGTGCGCTCGCCGCGCTGAATGAGCGTGTCCGCGAGCTCGAACACGAGCTCGGTGTTCGACGGCGCCACCTTGATGAGCGCCTCGAACTCCGTGATCGCGAGATCGAGGTCACCTGCGGCTTGCAGCAGGTGCACGAGCTTGATGCGCACATCGACGTTCTTGCCGTCGACGGCGAGCGCCTCGCGGTACGCCTTCATCGCCTTGTCGACGGCGCCCGTCTCTTCGTGGAGCGCGCCGATCAAGGCCAGCCGCCCGAACTCGCGCCCGGTCTCGGCCTCGAGCAAGACGATGAGCTCCGCGAGCTTGTCCTGCTCGCGATAGACCTCGGTGAGAACGGCGAGGATCTCGTTCTTGATGCCGGCCTGTTGCCCGGCGACCTGCCGCGCGCGCTTGAGCACGCTCAGCGCTTCTTCGAGCTTCTTCTGCTTGGCGAGCGCCTGACCGAGATCGCGCAGCGCCGGCGCGAGCGCGCGGTTGTCGCCCGCGGCCTCCTTGACGAGCTCCCGAAACTCCGCCTCGGCGCGCGCATGCTGGCCGCGGGCCAAGAGCTCCGAGCCGAGCTCCTTCTTCACGTAGATCGATCCGCCGCTCTGCTTCACGAGGGCGTCGTGGTGCTTCTTGGCTTCGTCGAACTCCTTCAGCTCGAGCGACAGCGCCATCAGCTGGCGCAGGACGCGCTCTCTCTCGGCCGCCTCCTGCACGTGCGGAAGCGCGGCCTGGTATTGCCGTCGCGCCTGCTCGATGTCGCCGTCTTGCTCGAAGAGGTGCGCGCGCATCAGGCGGGGCGCGGGATCTTGCGGCCGCACGCCGATGACGCCGTCGAGGAGCTTCTTCGCGTCGCCCTTGCGTCGCGCGGTGAGGTAGACGCCCGCGAGGGCGAGGCGGGCGCTCGTGACGTCGCCGCCGCTCGCGACGGCCGCGCGCTTCTCGAAGTCGGAGATGAGCTTGTCGATGTTGCCGTCGCGCTGTCGGTACAGCTCCGCGAGCTTCTGCAGCGGAAACGACGACGTCGGCTGCGCCATCAGCGCCTTGGTGTAGCGGTCGATGAGCTCGTCGGTGTTCGGCTTCTTCTTGCCGTCCTTCGGGCCTTTCTCGCCGCGCGCGGCACCCTGCGCGCCCCTCGCCCCGCGAGCCGCACCCTCCGGACCCTTGCGGCGTCGCCCGCTCGGATCGAAGTCCTGCGCGCTCGCCGCCCCGACGGCGAGCGACGACGCGAGCAAGAACCAGGAGACGACGCGCGTGAGACGCACGCCGGTAAGCTACTTTCTCGACGCAGTCGCAGCAATTGGCGATGCGCCGCAGCTCGAATCGTGCACGCCGCGTCGTTTCGCCGCGGCTACGCGAACGCCGCCATCATGGGAACGCCGCGGCTATGCGAACGCCGCGGCTACGCGAACGCCGCCATCATGGGAACGCCGCGGCTACGCGAACGCCGCCATCATGGGAACGCCGCGGCTACGCGAACGCCGCGACCATCGCCAGCACCGCGAAGGCGACCGCGAGCACGGTCATCACCGCCGCCGCGAACGCGCCGAGCCGGCTCGCTGCGACGAGGTTCGGTGCGGCGCCGGCGTGCATGAGGCGCTGCTCGAGCTCGACCCTCGCGCGTCGTTGACGTCGGTGGAGCGTGAGCAGCACCGCGGCGGCCGTGGCGACGATCGCGACGACGACCGGAAGGCGCGCCCGCCGCTGGCGCGCATCCTCGGCGACGATGGCGTCGGGCATGCCGTCGATCAGGAGCTCGAGCGGCCCCGGAACGACGCGCTCGCCGAGCGGCTCGAGCGGCCACGCGACGGCCCCCGACCGCTCGGTCGGCTCGCTCGCCACGACGAGCGTCAGCGGCTCGGGCACGGGCGGCGGCAGCGCGATCGAGCCCGAAGCTCGCCCATCCTCGGTGACCGCGAGCGGTACGATCGCCCCGAAGATACGGCCGCGCCGTGAGAGCAGCGACACATAGGCGAAGGGCTTCGGGCTCGCCGCGAAGAGCTCGATCCTGCCCGTCTCGCGCGCGTCGGGCCGCAGCCACAGGCCGCCTTGCGCGAGCGGCATCGCGACCGTGACCGTGCGCGTCTTGCCGGCCGCGGCCGCCTCGAACGTGAGCTCTGCCGTCGGCGCGCGGGCAGTCACGTCGAGCGTCCACAGCGAGCTGCAGCGGCCGTTGCGGCAGGTCGGCGCCTCCGCCCGCTCGGGCTCGCTGACGTCCGCCCCGACGCTCTTCACCTCGAGGCGCGGAGGCTCGCCGTGCGCGTCGAGCGGCGACTCGATCAACGCCTCGAGCCGCTCGGGGTGTTCGGGCACGGCCACGCCGCGCGGCAGGCGTACCCTGATCGCGACGTCCCCCGGGCTCCCCTCGTGCTCGGGCGCCTTCGCAGTCGCGAGCGGCAGATGCACACCGATCTCGCGCGCCGCGACGGTGCGACCCTCATGACGGACCTCGACGAACGCCCCCGCCGGGAGCGGCTCGCTGAGCGTAAGGGCCGCCTCCACCGCGCCGCCCGTGACCGTCGCGCCCGCGAAGCTCCCGAGCACGCGCGCGTCGCCGCCCGGTCCCGTCCGGAGCTCGACCGCCACTTCCCCATCGCGCGGCGCGACCAGCCCGTGAAACTGCTCGGCGAGCTCGACGCGCAGCGCCACGGCCTCGGCGTCTTTGCACATGAGGCCATAGACGCGCGCCGCGACGACGGTGTCCGCGCGTCCCGGCCCCGCCACGACGAACGCGAGCGCGAGCCCCGAGAGCGCGGGCAAGCCATAGAGGACCAAGCGCTCGAGCATGGGCGCGCCATCCTCACATATGCCCCAGGGCCGGCGCATCCAAAGATGGAGCAGCTCCGTGGACATCGGGGGA
>SYFR01000197.1 GCA_005800325.1 Myxococcales bacterium
GCTCCGCAATCGGCGCCGGCAGCGCCGTCGGCCTCCGCGCCATCCGCCCCGACGACGGCGACCGCGGAGCCGAGCGCGGGCCCGGCCCCGACCGCGACGCCGAGCGCGACGGTGCCCGCGATGGACGTGTGCGAAGAGCTCTGCAGCCGCGCGGTCGCGTGCCAGCTCGAACAGCTCGAGGACGTGGTCGACGACCCTGCCCTGCTCGAGCAGCTGCGCGACGGCATGCAAGAGGCCGAGCGGCTCTGCCGCGAGAAGTGCGACGAGTCGAACAAGCGCCGAGAAAAAGCGGGCGAGTGCCTGCGCGAGTCGAAGTGCGAGGGGCTCATGTCGTGCATCGAGTCGGCGATGGATTCGTGAGGCCACGGTTGACGCACCGCTGACGCGCCGTTACTTGCCGCGCCCATGAGCACGGTGAAGGCATCCCACATTCTCCTCATGTACCAGGGCTCGATGCGCTCGACGGCGACGCGCTCGATGACCGAGGCGCAGGCGCTCATCCAACAGCTCGCAGCGCAGCTGGACTCCGGAACGGATTTCGCGGAGCTCGCGCGCCAGCACTCGGACTGCCCGTCGGGAAAGAAAGGTGGCGACCTCGGCACCTTCGGTCGCGGCCAGATGGTCAAGGCCTTCGAGGACACCGCGTTCGGGCTCGCGGTCGGCGCGACGAGCGGCGTCATCGAGACGCCTTTCGGTTATCACCTCATTCGCCGCACGGCCTGAGGGTCGACGAAGACTGGCTCGTACGCCAGCCGGACCGGTTTCAGGTTCGGAAGCCGGCCAAGACCGCGTGAAGTTCGGACCGGTCTAGAAGGTGGCGGCGAACGCGACCCCGGCCGCGCGCGCGTCGAGGATCGGGGCGACGAGCCACGTGCCCGCGCTCGGCGGCCCATCGCTCGACGCCGCCGACGGGGCCATGACGAGCAAGACGACGCCCGCGACGGTCGCAGCAGCGCCGACGCCGATCGACACGGTCGAGACCGTCGCCATCGTCTCGAGGCTGCTCAGCCGGTCGGAGGCCTCGAGGCTCTGGCACTGGTTGCCGCGCGCGTCCGGGCAGAGAGAAGGATCGCTGCGGAGCGCGTCGTTCTCTTGCATCGCCAGGATCCCCGTGGCTGCACCGACGCCAAGCGCGGCGACGCCGATGCCACCCACGATCCAGCCGGCCATCTCGAGACCGCCCCCGGAGTCGAGCTCGGCGAGCGCGGGGATCTGCACGGTCTGATGATCGCGTGCGGCCCCGATCGTGACGGTGGTCGACCAGGTCGAGGCGTTGGGGGCGCTCGCCTCGAGCGCGTACTGACCCGGATCGAGCGGCACCGCCCGACCGAGCTGCGCGGCCGGCATGGGCTCGCCGTCGCGCTTGACGACGAGGCCCGCCGGGGGATCCGTCACAGAGATCGTGAGCCGCGCGAGATCCGGCTCGAGCTGCCGCGCCTCGTTCGCCGCGTCGCGTTCGCGCTCCGCGTCGCCGGTCGACTTCGCGAGCGTCGCCGCATCGAGGTAGGCGCGCCACGCGCTCGCGGTCTTGCCCTCTTTTGTGCGGCACAGGGCGAGGTTCGCCAGCGCGCCGACCGACGGCTCGGCGGCGTTGCTTTCCCGGAAGCGCGTGCATGCCGCCGCGAACTCTCCGGCGGCGAGCAGCGTGCGCCCCTCTTGGAAGAGCTTCTCCGCGAGCGAGGGATCTCCGGCGGACGCCGATCGCGCCGGCGTGAGCATCGCCAGCCCGAGCGAAATGGCGACGACGCGCGCGAGGCGCGGAGGACGGAGCGCTCGGCGATGCACCAGGTGCTGATTGCGCTCGAGCGCGCGTGACGCTTGGGCGACGCCGAAGTCTGAGAGCAGCTCCACGATGCGCGCAGCCTACCACCGGCGCGCGTGGCTTCGACTTCACAATGTTTCGCGTCGCACGGCGGTGGTTCAGAGTCCGCGCGCTCGACGCCGCGTATGCCAATTCATCCCCGGCGCATCCCGCTAACGCGCGATGCGGTAGAGGCCGAGCCCGAGCGCGAGCGTCGCGAGCCCGAAGAGCCCGGACAACGGCAACTCGACGAGCCCAGAGCCCGCTGAGACGACCGCGAGCGCGACGTACAACGCCGGCGTGATTGGATAGCCCGGCGTACGAAACGACGCCGGGAGGCCGCGACGGCGCACGACGAAGACGCCGGCCACGGCGAGCGCCGACACGAGTGAGAGCGTGAACCCGATGTACGTCAGCAGCGCATCGAAGCCTGCCCAGGCGAGCATCACGATGGCGAGGCCCGACTGAAGCACCGTGGCGCGGAGCGGTCCTCCGCGGTCACCGCGCTGCGCGAGCCACCGCAAGCGCGGGAGATCGCGCCCGACGGCCTCGTAGATGCGAGGACCAGTCACGATCAGCGCGCCGATCGTGGGCACGAGCCCGAGGAGGACGGCGAGCGACACCGCCTTGCCGCCCAAGGCTCCGAAGCGGTACGAGAAGGCCGCGTCCGCGACGTCGAGACGATCGGCGAGCACGTGCGTCGGCGCCAACGCGAGGAACGCGGCGTTCAGCGTGACGTAGACCAAAGTTACGAGCGCGGTGCCGATGAGCAGAGAGCGCGGCAGCGAGCGGGCGGGCGCGTGGACCTCGCCGGCGACGTAGCTGCTCGCCCCCCAGCCCGTGTACGCGAAGCTCACCCACAAGACGCCGAGCGCGACCCCCGACGTCGTCGTCGCCGTGCCGCTCGGAGGCGCGGCGTGCAGGCGCGAGGCGTCGCCGAACCACAGGCCGACGCCCGCGAGCCCCAGCACGAAGAGGATCTTGAGGGCCGTGAAGCCCACCTGCACGTCGGCGCCGGCGGCCACGCGCCACATGTTGACGGCGCTCAACACGAGGACGACGGCGAGCGCCGCCACGCGCGGGTCGACACCGGGGACGAAGGCGCGCAGGTAGGTCCCGAACGCGAGCGCGCGCGCGGCGAGTGGCGCCGCAAAGCCGACCACGAGCGAGGCCCACGCCGCGACGAAACCCACGGCGGGGTGGTAGAGGCGCGAGAGGTAGTGGTACTCGCCGCCGTTCTCCGGCAGCGCGCTCCCAAGCTCGGCGTAGACGAGGGCGCCGCACAGCGCGGCGACGCCGCCGAGCGCCCAGCACGCGAGGACCGCGAGCGGCGAAGGCAAGAACACGAGCAGCTTGCCCGTCGTCGTGAACACGCCCGCGCCGATCATGCTCGCGATGACGAGGGACGTTGCCGCCGACGCGCCGAGGCGGCGCGGGAGCCTGCGGGGCTCCGCAGCCGAGGTCACGTCCACCGCCGCAGCGCCGTCTCCCATCACGGTGAGGGTCCGTGCGCGCAGGGCACGACGCAAGTGGCAAAAGGCGCGAATCGCGGTTAAGACCTCGTCGTTGAAGTTAGGACGTCACGGCCCTTCGAAGGCCCGGCGCGAGCGCGTGTCGGCGGCACTTCGTCAGCTCGCGTACGCGCTCTCCGTCGCGGCGGCGTGCGCGGGGTGCAATCGCGCGCCCGAGCCTTCGCCCTCCGCGAGCGGCCGCGGAAACATGAGCGCGACCGCCAGCGCGACCGCCAGCGCGACCGCCAGCGCGACCGACGGGGCGAGCGCCGGGGCGAGCGCGTCATCGCCCGCGGGGAACGCGCTCGACATCGGCATGGCCATCGTGGCAGCGATCAGCGCGACGAGCTTCCGCGCCGGGACCGTCAAGAAA
>SYFR01000022.1 GCA_005800325.1 Myxococcales bacterium
GGCACGTGCCTCGTCGCGCAACGTCAAGCAGGCGCTCGCCGCGCTCGTGCGCCCCGCGTCGCTCGTGTTCGCCGGGGGCGTCGTGCCGTTCGCCGTCTGCCTCGCGTGGTTCGCGGGCAAGGGCGCGCTCGGCGAGCTCTACGAGGTGCTGTTCGTCTTCACGCCGCACTACACGCGGCTCAGCTGGCACGACCGCTCGCTGCTCGGAATGTTCTACCAGTCGTTCACGAACTGGCTCTCGCTCTACTCGAGCCTCGTGACCCTCGGGCTCTTCTTCGGACTCGCGGCCTTCGACCGCTGCTACCGACGCCGCGGCGTCGCGCTGCTCTTCGGGGTCGTGTTCGTGCAGCTCGCGGGCGTCGCGCTCCAGGGCAAATTCTTTCCGTACCACTACGCGGCGGTGTGGCCGGTGACCGCGCTCGCGGCCGGGCTCGGCTGGGCGCACGTCTACCGCACGCTTGCGGCGCGGGGCGTGCTCGGGCTTGCGGCGTTTGCCGCGGTGGTCGTCCTCGGCGCGCAGCTTCGCACCGCGACGAAGGACCTCGCGGACTCGTTCTGGGCACGCAGCGCGAGCCGCGCGCGCGTGGCGCTCGGAGGCATGCGCGACCAGGCCGCCCTCGACACCCTCGCGTCCGTCGCCGACGTGAGCGCGCGCGGAAACCGCCAGGTCGCGGAAGAGCTCGCGCGCCGCGTGCGCCCCGGGAGCTACCTCTACGTCTTCGGCTTCGAGCCCGTGATCTACGAGCTGTCGGGGCTCGTGCCGGCGAGTCGCTACATCTACAACGTGCCGCAGCGGGTCGCGTGGGCGAGCGACGCGTCTCGTGCCGAGCTCATGCGCGAGCTCGCGGCGCGTCCGCCCGCAGCGATCGTCGTCGCGCACGGCGATGTCTTTCCGATGGTGACCGGCAACGCGCGCGGCTCGGGCGAGGTGCTCGAGCGAGAGTTCTTCGAGCTCGGCGCGCTGATCCACGAGCACTACCGCTGGCACGCGCGCATCGACGACTTCGACCTCTACTTGCAGCGCTGAGACCCGCTCGGTGCTCGATCTCGGCCGAACGCCGCTCGGCGCTCGATCTCGGCCAAAGGCCGATCGGCGCTCGAGCCCGACCGAAGCCTTGACGTAATCATGACGGCGTGGTTAGGTGCCGCCCCCTCACGCCAGGACTCGAGCCATGAAGCGCACTTATCAGCCCCACAACATCAGCCGCATCCGCAACCACGGCTTTCGTGCGCGCATGAAGACCAAGGGCGGTCAGAAGATTTTGAACAACCGCCGGGCGAAGGGCCGCGTGCGGCTCGCCGTCACGATCTGGGAGAAGTAAGCAGTTCGCGCGAGAGCTCGGGCGGGTCACGCTGCGTCCGAGCTCGACGAGCTGCTTCGTTTCTGCCGGTGGGGTCCGCTGCTGGGCTCGGGTCGAGCCGCTTTCCAAAGAGCCGGCGGCTGCTCACGCGCGGCGCGTTCACGCGCGTGCAGCGGGAAGGGATCGCCGGGCGCTCGGGTCTCGTGGTCGTGCTCGTCGCCCAGCGCGCGGAGCCCGCGGCGGACGGAGAACCCGAGCCCGCGCGTATCGATGCGCCCGCGCCACTCGCCGAGCCCGCGCGCCTCGGCATCGTCGCGTCCCGCAAGGTCGGCTCCGCCGTGGTGCGAAACCTCGCGAAGCGCCGTGTGCGCGAGTGGTTTCGCCGGCAGCGAACCGCCGCGGGGCTCGACGTGCTGGTCATCGTGTTGCCGTCGGCCGCGCGCGCCACGACGAGTGAGCTCGCCGCGGCGCTCGATGCGGCGCTCGGACGAGCGTTGCGGCGCGCCGGGATCGCCCCGACTTCCGCCGGGATCGCCCCGACTCCTGCCGCGGTCGCCACGTCCGCCGCCGGGATCGCCCCGCTTCCCGCGCCGGGGCCTTGCGGTGGTCCGAGCGAAGCGCCAAGGTGAGGCACGGATCCACGGCGATGGTCGCTCGGCTGCTGCTCGTCCTCATCCGCGGCTACCAGCTCACCCTCTCGCGGCTCATCCGCGCGACCCTCGGCGAGGTGTGCCGGTTCGACCCGTCGTGCTCCGCGTACGCGGCCGAGTGCATTCGCACCCACGGCGCGCTGCGTGGATGCTTGCTTTCAGTGAAAAGACTGAGTAGGTGTCACCCGCTTCACCCGGGCGGCTACGATCCTCCGCCGCCCGTTGGCCCCGCACGAGGGCCACGCAAACCACCTTGAATCGCAGGAATTACTGCGGTTCGAGCGCCCGCCGCGAGCACTCCGAGGGGAGCGCCCCTGGCAGTGCGCGCGATCGGACCTTCCTCTCTCGGCGCTGCCGGACCCTTCGCGACCCCCATTCGAGGCGATACGCCGCTGACGCCCCGCGCGTGTCAGCGAGCGGCTCGCACGTCCGCACAACATGGAACGCTCGAGCCTGCTCAGATGGACCCTCATTGGGGCTGCCGTCTTCTTGTTCCTCCAGTACGGCTTGCCCGCGATCTCGGGCAAGGGCACAACGAGCGATCTGCAGCCGCTCGCCGGCATCGTCGACGACTCGGCGGCGGCTGAGCGTCGTGCCGAGGCGCTGTGTCGCATCGAGGGCGTCCGCTTCGTCGCCGATCTGACGACGAAGGGAGCGGCGTTGCGAAGGCTAGCGCCCACCGACGCCAAGTACCTCGCCGAGGACGGCAAGCCGACGGAGCTCGTCACCACCTGGATCGACTCGCGCCTGTCGCTGCGGACGAACCTGCGCGCGCCCACCGGCACCGACCAGGTCGCGTACGACGACCTCGACTGGCAGCTCGGCGAGACCACGAAGACGAGCTGCGCGTTCAGCTACGAGGACGAGTCCGTCGCGCTGACCAAGACCGTTCGCGCGGGGGAGCGCCCCTTCGAGCTCGACGTCTCGCTCACCGTGAAGAACAAGGCGGCGCAGGCGCGCACGCATCGGCTCACGGTAGAGAACGACGAGTGGCGCAAGCAGTCCGAGACGCAAGGTTCCTGGGGCGGCCAGAGCGAGTGGCTCACCCAGGTCGTCGTGCGCGCCGAAGAGGCGACGCGGCGCGAGCCGGGCGACTTCGAGCCGAGCGATTTCGACGAGCCTGACTTCACCGACGAGAAGTGGCGGAGAGAGCCCGGCGCGCCGCGCTGGGTGGCGATCACGAGCACCTACTTCGCCAAGGCCCTCGTGCCGGTGAAGTCGCCGAGCGAGCCCGCGGGCGAGACGCTCGTCGAAGAGGTGTTCGACCGCGCGCGCTTCCACGACAAGACGGACGACCCCAGCTTCGGCCACGTCTACCGAGCGCGGCTCAACTATGGCAAGGCCGTGCTCGAGCCCGGCGCCACGGCGTCGTACGAGCTCATCGCCTTTGCCGGACCGAAGGAGCGCGAGGTGCTCGCCCACGCCGCGGGCGGCGATCGGTCGACGATCGATCTGCTCGATCTCGGCACCTTCGGCGGGATCGGCAAGCTCCTCATCAAGTATCTCTACATCCTCTTCGGCTTCGTCGGCACCTGGGGCTGGGCGATCTGTCTCTTGACGATCACCGTGAAGGTGCTGCTCTTCCCGCTCAGCATCGCGCAGATCAAGAGCACGATCGCGATGCGCAAGCTGAAGCCGGAGATGGACGCGCTGAACGAGCGCTACAAGGACGACGCGCAGCAGAAGGCGGTCGCGCTTCAGGAGCTCTGGCGCAAGAACAAGGTCGCCAACCCGATGCTGGGCTGCCTGCCGGCGCTCTTGCAGATGCCGGTGTGGTTCGCGCTCTACACGTCGCTCCAGACCGCCGTCGAGCTCTACCACGTGCCGTTCGGGCCGTTCATTCCGGACCTCTCCGCGCCCGGAAAGTACTTCATCATCCCGGTCGTCCTCGGCGGCTCGAGCTTCATCCAGCAGAAGCTCATGCCGATGCAGGGCGATCCGCTGCAGCAGAAGATGATGTTGTACATGATGCCGGCGATCTTCACGGCGATGATGCTCTTCCTGCCGGCCGGCCTCGGGATCTACTTCCTCACGAACACCTGGCTCGGCATCGCGCAGCAGGTCGCGATGGAGCGCTACTACAAATCGCAAGAGGGCCGCGCCCCCGTACCGGCCAGCGAGAGCGCCGACGGAGGGCCCAAGGCCAAGGACTTCGGAAAGGGAAACGCACGTGTCTGACAACGATCTCGAACTCGATGTGAACGAAGAGCTCAACGCCCCGGAGCCCGGGGATGCCGGTTCGCCCGATGCCGGCGACGACGGCGCGGAGGATCCGACGGCCGGGCCGCAGAACTTCGAAGAGGACGGTCGCGCCGACAAGGCGCTCGACTTCGTCGTCGAGGTGCTGACCAAGATGGGGATGGATTGCACGGTGGATCTCATGGAGAACGAGGCGGAAGACCCGCCGAGCGACGTGCGAATCGAGATCATCGGCGACGACGCGTCGCGGCTCGTCGGCAAGAAGGGCCTGACCCTCTCGGCGCTGCAGTTTCTCGCCAACCGCGTGATCAACCGCCCGGCGCTGGTGCGGCGGCACGTGCTCATCGACGCCGATGGTTACCGCACGCGCCGCGAGTCCGCGCTCACGAGCATGGCGATGAAGCTCGGGGAACAGGCGGTCGCCGAGGGGAAGATCATCACCTTCGAGCCGATGACCGCGCAAGATCGGCGCATCGTGCACCTCGCGCTCGCGAAGGTCGCCGGCCTCGTCACGAAGAGCGAGGGCAAGGGCGACGATCGGCGCGTGCAGATCATCCCGACGCGCGAAGAGAGCTGAGCCGTGCGAGGGCGGTCCTCGGTTCTAGGAATCGAGGAACCTAGCGGCGCGGCATGAGCGAGCGGGGGGCCATGCCGCGACTCGCGAACCAGCGGCGATTGCCGAGCTTGGCGAGCTCGACCGCGGGGAACACGAGCGCGGCGAGGCCGAGCACGGTGCCCCACTCTCGCCATGACACGGGGAAGGTGCGAAACACCGGCTGAAGCGCGGGGACGAGCACCGCCACGAGGTGAATCGCGGTGCTGGCGAGCACGGCGAGCAGGAGCGGCTTGCTGAAGAGTGGTCGCCCTTGAAACGCCGAACGGATCGGGCTGCGGCATCCGAACGCGTGGATGAGCGGGGAGAGAGCCAAGACCGAGAAGGCGAGCGCGCGCGCGTGCGGGAGCCCGAGGCTCGTGCTGTCGGCGTCGATGTAGAGCACGACGGCGGCCCCGCCGATCACGACCCCGACGAAGGCCATGCCGAGGTAGTCGCGAAACACCATCAGCGCTTCGGTCGGGTCGCGCGGAGGCTCGTCCATGAGCGCGCGGTCGGTCGGATCGACGCCGAGCGCGAGGGCTGGCAGCCCGTTGGTCACGAGGTTGATCCAGAGGACCATGAGCGGCGTCAGCGGCGGCCAGCTCGGGAAAAACGACACCGTGAAGACCGCGAAGACGAGCCCCGCGTTCGCCGACAAGAGAAAGAAGATCGACTTCTGGATGTTGCGATAGATGGCGCGCCCTTCGCGCACCGCGTCGACGATGGTCGCGAAGTTGTCGTCGGCGAGCACGAGATCTGCTGCCTGCCGGGCGACGTCGGTGCCCATCTTTCCCATGGCGACGCCGATGCTCGCCTCACGCAGTGCGGGCGCATCGTTCACGCCGTCGCCGGTCATCGCCACGACGTGCTTCTTTCGCGTGAAGGCCCGCACGATGCGGAGCTTCTGCTCGGGCGTGGTGCGTGCGAACACGCGCAGGTGAGCGAGCTTCCGATCGAGCGCGTCGTCGTCGAGCTGCTCGAGCTCGCCCCCGGTGATGGCCTCGTCCGTCGGGTCAAACATCCCGATCTCGTCGGCGATGGCCGTGGCGGTCAGCTTGTCGTCGCCGGTGATCATCACGGAGCGGATCCCGGCGGCTCGGCAGGCCAAGATCGCCTCGGCGACGCCGGGACGCGGTGGATCCATCATCGCGACGAGCCCGAGGAAGGTGAGCTCGCGCTCCACGCTGTCGGCGGCGTGATCGGCTGGCGCCTCGCGCTGGCAAATGGCCAGCACGCGCAGCGCCTTCCTCCCCAGCCCTTGCGCCGCCGCGGTGATGGTGCGCCGCAGCTCATCGGTCATCGGCACGGTGCCGTCGTCGACCGCGGCGTGCTCGCACAGCGGCAAGAGCGCATCGATGCTGCCCTTCGTGTGCGCGAGCTCGCGGCCGCGACGATCGCGTGCGACGACGGTCATGCGCTTGCGGCTGCTGTCGAAGGGGACCTCGGTCACGAACACCGAGCTCGAGCGCGCGGTCTCGGGGTGGCGGCCGCCCTTCTCGGCGAGCGCGAGCAAGGCGCCCTCGGTCGGATCGCCGAGCACCCGCCACGCGCCGTCGGTCGTCTTCTCGAGCTTCGCGTTGTTGCAGAGAGCCACCGTCGCGAGCAGCTGCTCGAGCGCTTGCGGAAGCGCGTCCGGGCTCGTCGCCGTGCCACCCTCGTCCTTGAGCTCGCCGATGGGCTCGTAGCCTTGTCCCGTGACCTCGTATGCGTGTCCGACCGTGTATACGGCGCGCACGGTCATCTCGTTCTGCGTCAGCGTGCCCGTCTTGTCGGAGCAGATCACCGTGGCCGCGCCGAGCGTCTCGACCGCAGGCAGCCTTCGCACGATGGCGCCGCGCTTGGCCATTCGCTGCATGCCGAGCGCCAGCGTGATCGTGGTGATCGCGGGCAGCCCCTCCGGGATCGCGGCGACGGCGAGCGCCACGGCTTCGAGCAAGAGCACGGCCGAGGGGTGCCCCGGACCGCCGAGCACGAGCGGGCGCACGAAGCCCCAAGTCATCAGCGTCGCCGAGAGGCCGAGGCACACCCAGAGGATGACTTTGCCGAACGCCGCGAGCCGGGCCTCGAGCGGCGTCACTTGCGCGCCGATCGACGCGATCATCTGGCCGACGCGCCCGAGCTCGGTGTGAACGCCCGTCTCAGTAACGACGCCCCGCCCCTTGCCGCGCACCACGATCGTGCCGGTGAAGACCATGTTGTCGCGCTCGGCGAGCGGGGTGTCACGGGCGAGTTCTGCGAGCGCATCCTTGCCGCGCGGCACGCTCTCGCCGGTGAGCGCCGATTCTTCGGTGCCGAGATCGAACGTCTGCACGAGGCGCGCGTCGGCCGGGACCGCGTCGCCGGCCTCGAGCTCGATGAGATCGCCCGGCACGAGGAGCGCCGCCGCGATCTCGAGTCGCTGTCCGCCGCGGCGCACGCGCGCGGTCGGCGCCGTGAGCTTTCTCAGCGCCTCGAGCGCGGCCTCGGCGCGCCGCTCCTGGAAGAAGCCGATGAGCGCGTTGAGGAGCACGACGATGAGGATCGCGATGGCATCGGCGAACCGCATCAGGAGGCTTCGGTCGCCGCTCTCTTTCATGCCGACGAACACGGCGACGACGGCCGCGCCGAGCAGCGTCAAGACGATGGGATCGGTGAACTGCGACAAGAGCCGTCGCCACGCCGGATCGGGCGCGGGCGCGGGCAGCTCGTTCCTGCCGCAGGTCGCGAGACGGCGCTCGGCCTCGCTTGGCAGGAGACCCTCGCCCTGCGTCGCGCCGAGGAGCTCGAGGAGTCGCTCGAGCGGCTCGGCGGCGGGCTGCTCGATTTGCGGTGCTTGCGCGCGACCGGAAGCGGCCTCGTGCAAAGCGAAGGTCAACGCTTCATCCGCGCTTGTGCCGCCTGATCTTCGGCTTCGAGCTCGGCCAGCGCGGCGGCGAGCTCATCCTGTTCGGCCTGGCTCAACGCGGGCTCGCCCAGCTCTTCGGCCTCGACACGCGCCGGGGGCGCTGCGGCTGCAGGCGGGGGCGGCGGCGCGAGGCCCATCTTCTGCTTCAGCGCGGTGAGATCGCCATCGGCGCCCGAGGTCGCCTCGAGCGTGCGGAACTTCTCGGCGAGGTGATCGCCGCTGTACTCCTCGGCGAGCTCGCTCGCGGCGTCCGCTTCGCCTTCGAGCTGAACCACCTTCTC
The DNA here is from genome assembly GCA_005800325.1 of Myxococcales bacterium. GTDB lineage: Bacteria > Myxococcota_A > Polyangia > Polyangiales > Polyangiaceae > SYFR01. The sequence continues at coordinate 7,911 of SYFR01000022.1, forward strand.
CTCCATGCGCTGGAAGGTCTCGAAGGCGGAGGCGTTGGCGATCCCCGACATCGTCTCCTGGATCTTCTTGCGCGCCTCGGCTTGGCGCGTGCGGGCGATGAGGATGTTCTTCTTGCGCTTGGCCTCTTCGATCTTGTTGTTGAGTACGCGCAGGGCAAGCTTGACCTGGTCGACCTGCTTCTTCTGCTTCGCCCATTGCTCGCGGAGCGCGGTCGCGTGGCCCTCGTGCTCCTTCTTGCGGGTGAGCGCCTCCTTGGCGAGCGCGTCGTCGTTCGCGCGGACGGCCATCATCGCGCGTCGCTCCCACTCCGCCGCGGTCGCGGCCTCCGCGTCAGCCTGCTTGAGGAGCGTCTTCTCCATCGCGATCGACAAGGCGACGCCCTTCTTCGCCTCGACGAGCTGATTGGCCATCTCGATGATGACCTGATGCAGCATCTTTTCCGGATCTTCGGCCTTGCTGATGAGGTCGTTGAGGTTCGATTTCAGCAGGGTCGCTAGGCGCGCGAACACTCCCATGACGATCTCCGAGTTCGAGGCAGTTGCGAGGCGCGAGCGCGGACCGACACGTCAGCCGAGCGCGAGTTTTTTCAGCTCGGGGACATGGCGAACGAGGGCCACCTCGATGTCGGCCAACACCGCCCCGAGCTCGTTGAGATCCAGGTTCTCGAGCTCGAGCGAGCCCGAGAGGATCAGCTCGGAGCCGTCGAGTCCGTACGACGTGTAGAGCAGATCGGCCACGTTGTGCTCGAGCAGCCTGCGAAACACGGCGAGCTGCCGCGCTTCATCCGAGGGCGCCTTGCCGATCGCCACGTCGACCATCACGATGGACCCCGCGACCGACACCGCGATCGGGGTGCCGTCGACGCCGCTCGCGACGATGAACGTGTCACCTTCGCGCTCGAAGCGGCGGTCGAGCCGAAACAGGTAGGATTCTACGTCGTCGATCGTGCGACCCATCGCGCCGCACCGTAGCAAGTTGCGCTCGCGCAAGCGAGGGCGAGGCGTGGGCGGCACGAACGGCACGAGCCGCCCACGCGCCGCTCGGTCGCGCCGAGGTGGATTCGACTATCGCATCGCGCCGCTTGTCCGGTAGGGTGCCGATCCAGGTAGCTTGGCGATCCACCCATCCGACGTGCTCGCGGGCTACCGCGTGACCCAGCTGCTCGGGCGCGGCGGGATGGGCGAGGTGTGGGCTGCCGTCGATCCGAGCGGAGCCGCGGTCGCCATCAAGGTGCTGCTCCCGAACGCCGCGCTCAAGCCGGACATCGTCGCGCGGTTCGAGCGCGAGGCGGCGCTGGGCGCGGCCATCGACAGCCCCTTCGTGTGCAAATTGCTGGGCCACGCGCGCGACCAAGCGGGCGCCCTGCTCCTCGTGTTCGAGAAGCTCGAGGGCGAGTCGTTGAGCGAGCGGCTGACGCGCGAGCGGTACCTCTCGTTCGCGGAGGTCGGGCCGATCATCGACGACATGCTCGAGGGGCTCGCCGCGGCGCATCGCGCCAACGTCATCCATCGCGATCTCAAGCCGGGCAACGTGTTCCTCGAGTGGACGGGCGACCGCGACCGACCCGAGCGCGCCAAGCTCCTCGATTTTGGCGTCTCGAAGCTGGCGCGGAAGGGGCCGGGCGGGCGGCACGACGAGCCGAGCCTCACCGAGTTCGACGCGACCCTCGGCTCGTTCGCGTACATGGCGCCCGAGCAGGTGCGCAACTCGGCGCGCGTCGATCACCGCGCGGATCTCTACGCCGTGGGCGCCGTGGCCTTCGTGGCGCTCGCGGGCAGGCTGCCCTTCGAGGCGGGCAACGCGGCGGCGGTGATCGCGATGAAGATGGACCGGATCGCGCCGACCTTGAGCGAGGCGACCGGAGAACAGTGGCCGGGCGGGCTCGAGCGATTCGTCGCGCGCGCGCTCGATCGCGATCCCGAGCGGCGCTTCGTCAACGCGGACGAGGCGCTCGCAGCGTGGCGCGCGTGCCTGCCGGTCGTGCTCGAGCGGCGCGCGGTGCCGCCCCCGCCGCGCCCCGCGGTCGTCGCGGACGGCGGAGAGCACACGTCGGAAGATCCCGCGCCGACGGCGACCGATGTCGGCGTGGCGTGGGACGACGCCGCCACGTTCTCCGACGACGGAAAAGCACCGGCGCTAGGGCGGTGAATCAGGGATTGCCGACGCGATGAGGCACGCTTTCATTGGCTCGCTCGCCGACGCGGGTCGGCCGAACGCGAGCGCGCACCACCGAGAGACGAGGAAGAGCGAATGGGCCGATTGGATGTCACGGTAGGGCTGAGAAATCGTGTGCACGTGCGCGGCGGTCGCATTCGCGTCGGCACCGAGGACACCTGGGTCGAGGTCGGTCAGGACCCGGTGATCATCGGCCGCAACCCCGCGTGCCAGGTCGTGGTCGACGACGGCAAGGTGAGCGCCGTCCACGTTGAGTTCATCGCGACCGCGGAGGGCGTGCGGGTGCGCGATCTCGGCAGCAGGAACGGCACGTTCGTCGGTACGGTGCGCATCGGTGAGGTGACCGTCACCGGCCCGTGCGTCGTTCGCGTGGGCGCGACCAACGTGCAGTTCGAGCTCGTGAGGCCGGAGACGATCACGGTGCCGGCCATTCCAGCGTTCGGGCCGCTCGTCGGTCAGAGCGAGTCGATGCGCACGATCTTCGATCGGCTCCAGCGCATCGCGGCGACCGATCTCACGCTGCTCATCTGCGGCGAGACCGGCACTGGCAAAGAGCTCGCGGCGCAGAGCGTCCACAACGCGAGCAAGCGCGTGGACAAGCCGTTCGTGGTCGTCGACTGCGGCTCGATCCCGCCGACCCTCGCGGAGGCGACGCTGTTTGGACACGAGCGCGGCGCGTTCACGGGCGCCATCGATCGGCACAACTCGCCGTTTCAAGACGCCGATGGCGGCACCATCTTCCTCGACGAGCTCGGTGAGCTTCCGCTCGACGTGCAGCCCAAGCTCCTGCGTGCCCTCGCCGAGCGGCGCATCAAATCGGTGGGCGGCTCGGCCTACAAGCCCTTCGACGTGCGCGTCATCGCCGCGACCCGCCGCGATCTCGTGCGCGCCGTGAACGCAGGCGGCTTCCGGAGCGATCTCTACTTCCGCGTCGCGCAGGTGAAGATCGAGCTACCGGCGCTGCGCTCGCGCGTCGAGGACATCCCGAACCTCGTACGCAGCATGCTGCGCGATCTCGGCGACGAGGGGGCCTACCAGCGCGTCTCGAACGCGCAGCTCGAGCGGCTCATGCGCTACGACTTTCCCGGCAACGTGCGCGAGCTTCGCAACGCCGTGCAGGTGGCGTTCGCGCTCTCGGACCCGCACGGCGACCTCGACATCGCCTCGCATCTCGGCGCGCTCGCGGACGGCGGCGTCCCGCGCGAAGACGGCGCGGGCGGCGGTGGCGGCGCGGGCTCGTACCTGCAGTTCTCGAAGTTGCCATTCCAGGACGCCAAGCGTGAGGTGCTCGCGCGCTTCTCGCAGGACTACTTCGTTCATCTCGCCGAAGAGTCGGCCGGCAACGTGAGCGAGATGGCGCGGCGCGCCGGGATGGAGCGCGCCCACGTGCGCACCTACCTCAAGCGTCACAAGATCGACGTGAAGCAGTTTCGCTGAGCGCGTCCGGCGCGAAGGCGGCGGCGTCCTGGCGCGTCGCGTGAATGGCCTCGGCGCGCGTGGGATCCGCGCCGCGTGAATGGCCTCGGCGCGCGTGGGGTCCGCGGCGCATGAATGGCCTCGGCGCGCTAAATCGCCGGTTTTTTCGGGGTGGGAGGCTTCTTCGCGGCCGGGGGCTGCTTCGTCGCCGCAGGTTTGCCGGTGCGCGGCTTCGTCGCGGTGTGCTTGCCGCTCGCGCGCTTCATGCCGAGCCCGCCGTAGCCTCGGCCGAGCCCGCCGTAGCCTTTGCCCTCGCCGTAGCCCTTGCCTGTGCCGGAGCCGACGCCGATGGTGCCGATGCTCCCGAGGCCCCCGCCGCCCGAGCCCGTGCCGACGAGGCCCCCGCCGCCCGCGCCGCTTCCCACCCCGCCGAGCACGCCCCACGCGCTGTCCGCGCCTCCGATGAGGTCGAGGCTGCCGCCGAGCGAGCCGGCGCCGAACGCGCTGTCGAGCGTGTGACGTTGCGACTCCCAGCGGCGCTCACGCTCGGTGCGCTCCGCCTCTTCGGCGGCCGCGCGCTCGGCTTCGTGTGCATCGAGCGCATCGGCGAGCCGGGTCGCGAGCTGCTCCTGCTCCGGCACCACGACCTCGGCGCTCGTCGTGGCGATCACCGGATCGGTGTCGGCGATGACGGGAGGCAGCGTGGTGAGCGCGCCCATCGCGACCTCGCCGGCGGCGTCCGCGGAGCTCTTCGGCGCGGCGCAAGCGGCGAGCAGCGCCAAGGCCGCGAGGCGTGCCACGACCGAGCGAAGCCGGATTTCCCGCGCGGAGCTTCGACAAGGGCGAGGCGACATGATCGAGATCGCGCGCAGGGCGCGACGACCCAGAGTCTACCCTGCTTGCCGCGTATCGGGATCCCCCGCGCCGATCTACGCTGCTCGCGATGCGCGCGGCGAAGCGACACGAGGCTGCGATTCGAAGCTCTGCCGCGGTGGCGCTCGCGTGGCTTTCGGCTTGTGGCGCGGCGCCGCCCGTCGCGGGACACGGCGCGCTGTCGAGCGCGGGCCGGTCGATCACGGCTCGGTCGAGCGCCGCGGCGACCGTCGCTTCATCCGCGCCGACCGCAGCAGCATCGGTGCCTGCGCCGGTGCCGCCTTCGCAGGCATCCATGACGGCCCCGTCGAGTGACACCGGTTCAGACATCCGGCTGTCGCTGCCCGTTGA
>SYFR01000198.1 GCA_005800325.1 Myxococcales bacterium
CTTCGCTGCCCGCGCGATCTGCTCGCGCAAGTGCACCATCGCGTGCCCCTCGCCGATGAGCGCGCCGGCGAGCCCGGCCTCGGTGAGCAGGCGGCTGTTCTGCGCCTCGGCCCGTACGAGGCGGAGCGGGTTCTCGAGCACGACGAGCAGGCGATCGCTCGACAGCGGCTTCTCCAGAAAATCGCTCGCGCCGAGCTTGGTCGCGCGCACCGCTTGGTCGACCGTCGCGTGCCCGCTCATCATCAGCACCGGCACGTCATTCTTCGCGTCGCGGAGCTTCTCCAAGAGCTCGACGCCGTTGCCGTCGGGTAGCGCGACGTCGATGAGCGCGAGGTCGTAGCTGTTCTTGTCGAGCTTGGCGCGCGCCACCCCGACGCCGCCGGCGACGTCCACGCTGTAGCCCTCGAGCGTGAGCACGCGCTTGAGCGTCTGAAGGATCGTGACCTCGTCGTCGACGACCAGCACGTGTCCGCGCGACATGCCATGACCGTACTCGCGCGATTCTCGGGCACCACGACAAAAGCCGGCGGGCGCCGTGGTATGGTCGCCCGTCGTGGAGTTCTCGGAGTTGCGCGGAGGCGCGTTCAGCGAAACGCCGTTCTCCCATGTCTTGGTGCGCTTGTTCGATGCGCGGGCGACCGGCGGGTTGACGATCACCCCGCCGGGCGAAGAGGCGCAGCTCGTCGCCCTCGACCGCGGCTTGCCGACGCGCGTCGTCGTGGCCGACGGCTACGGGAGGCTCGGCGAGCTCTTGGCCGAGCGCGGCGTCGTGATGGGCGCGGAGGTCAGCCTCGCCCTCGATGCCCCGGGGCTCGTCGGCGAGGGACTCGTCCGCCCCGCGGCGATCACCGCAGAGACGCTCGAGCGCGGGCTCGTCCTTCAGCTGTTCGTGCGGCTCGAGCGCATCTTCTCGCTGCCGCCGGCGACCGAGTGGGCCTTCGCGACGGATGCTTCGAGCTTCGACCACCTGCCTGCGGGCGTGCGCGTCGATGTGCCGCGCGTCCTGTGGCGCGGGATCTCGCGGCACGGGGAAAGGGAAGAGGTGATGGAGGCCGTGTTCGACCGGCTCGGGTACGGTCCTCTCGCGCTGCGGCCCGAGGGGCGCATCGAGCGCTTCGGGTTCGACGCCGCGGCGACGGCCCTCGTCGAGCGCATCGCCGTCGAGGGTCCGCCCTTGCCGCTGCTCCTCGCAGCCACGGAAGATGAGCGCACGCGCCGCATCGTGTACGTGCTCGCGCTGAGCCGCTTCCTCGAAGCGCGCGAGCCGATGGCGACGAGTGGCGACACGGAGGCCGCGCTCGAGGATCCGTACCTCGACGCCGACTATCGCATGTCGATCCCCGCAGGCGCCCCGCCGCCCGCGGTGGACATTCTGCCGCCGGCGTCGTCGACGAACGCGGCCACGCAGGTGACGACCGCGCCGCTCGATCGCGCGCCGCTCGAGCCCCGGCCGCTGAGTGAGTGTGCGGCACCGACGAGCGCACGCTCGAGCTCGCCGTCGCAGCGGGTCGAGCCCGCGCCCTCGAGAGCGGACGTCGCAGCCGGCGACGAAGCCGCACCGCCTGCGCGGTCGAGCGCGAAACAGCTCGGTCGCGTCAACCTGGCGCGCGTGCCGCGGTCGCGCGCGTGGCAAGACCGGGCGACCCCGCTCGAGGCGCGGGACGACGCTCCCGATTCGCGCACCTCGCCCGACGACTTGCACGAGCACGCGCTCTACGAGCTCTGGGCCGGAAGGCCCGCGGAGGCGCTCGTGCTGTGCGAGCGTGCACACTCGCTGCGCCCGGAGGATCTCGAGATCCAGGCGAGCCGCGCGTGGATTCGCGCGCACCAGAAGCGCCCGGACCTCAGGGTGATCGCGCTCGATCTCGATGACTTGCTGCTGCAAGACGCGGAGCATGTCGACGCGCGGTTCTATCGCGGCATGGTGCGGCACAAGCTCGGCAGCGATGCCGGCGCGCGCAGTGATTTCGAGCGCGTGCTCGCCCTTGATCCCGAGCACCGCGCGGCCCGCGCTCAGCTCGAGCGACGCTGAGCCGCGCGTCTCGGGCATGAGCCACGACGCGCTCCGCCCCTGATGAGCCTCGCGGACCGCAGCCGAGGTTCGTGCGTGATCCCCCCGGCTTCGGGCGGTATAGTCCACCCTTCCGATGTCCCAGGCTCCCGCTACCACGAACGACGCGCTCGCGCACGACAGCCAGGTCCACGCCGCCGACACCTATCGGCGCGGTGCGCTGCGCTGGGGGTATTTCCTCCTGCTCAACGGCATCGCAGGTGCGCTGGCGGTGGCGTGCTTCGTGGGCGTTTTTTACGCGGAGAGCTTGGACCCTTACCTCGCGGGTACCTACGCCTGGCTGCTCGCCCACCCGGGCGTCACGAGCGCGATGGCGTTCTCGCCGCTGGCGTGCTCGCTGCTCGTCGGTTACGGCTACTCGCAGCGTGCGCGCCGACGCAAGGCGCTCCTCGCGCAACGTGCTGCGGGCGATGAGGCCTGACGTGGCGCATTTCCTGACGAAACGTCAATCGCGGCGACCGAGTTTTCCCATGCCGAAATCAGGCTCAAAAAGCTACTGGCCGCAACGCTTGCTCGGCGTCGCTGGCGGCCTCCTCCTCGTCGGGGCGTTCGCGGGGGTGGCGATCGCCGATGCGCGCCAGGACCGCGTCGTCGCGACGATCGGACAGGGCACCCTTACCGTTGGTGAGATCGAGCGGGTGCTGCGCCTCATGCCCACCTTCCGGCTCGCGAACCTCGGGCCGACGCCCGACGCGATTCGACGCACGTTCGTCGAGGAGCTCATCGATTTCGAGCTGCTCGCCGTGGCGGCCAAGAGCGACCACCTCGACGAGCGTGAGGACGTGCAGAGCCGTGTGCGAGGCGTGTTGGTGCAGGCGCTCCAGAGTCGCCTTCGCGCCGAGGCGCTCGCGTCGGTCTCGGTGAGCGACGAGGCGGTCAAGGCCTACTATGAGCAGAACGCCGAGCGTTACCGCTCGGAGCTGCGGCTCAAGCTCTGGCACATCGTCGTCGACAAGCGCGAAGACGCCGCGAAGCTGATCGAGACGATCAAGACCGACAAGGAATTCGCGAAGGATCCCATCGTTGGCTGGGAGAAGCTCGTCGAGAAGCACTCCACCGACAAGACGACGCACCTCAAGAACGGCAACCTCGGGTTCGTGCGCGCGGATGGCAGCACGAAGGACAAGCAGATCCGCGTGAACCCCGCGCTCTACGCCGCGGCCCTCAAGGTGAAAGACGGGGAGATCGCGCCGGAGCCGATCGCCGACGGCGCGACCTGGGCGATCGTGCAGCGCCGCGGCACCGTCGACACGCCCGAGCGCACGCTCGAGGCCGAGACGCCCAACATTCGCGCGATGCTGGGGAAGCAGGTGGTCGGCAAGAAGCTCGAGGCGATGCTGGCGGAGCTACGCAAGCGCTACGTGACCGAGATTTACGAGCAGCGCATCGACGACGTCGAGATCGACGTGCAAGGCAACCTCAGCGCGCAGCCTCGCCAAGGCAGCCTACCGCAGCGGCGTGGCGCCGAGCGTGCCGGGCCGCCCGTCGGCGATCCGCACGAACATCGCTAGGTCGCGCTGGCCGAGCAACACTCGGCTAGTGAAGCGCTTCGTCGCCGTGCCGGCGCTCGCGCGACGGGAGATCGTCGAGTGGGCCGCCGAAGCGCCACGCGAACCAGCCGGCGAGCACGGAGAGGAACCCGGCGGCGTAGAGTCCCCAGCCCCACGCGAAGCGCAAGGGCACGAGCGGGTGCGGTGACTTCGGCGTGAGCGCGACGCGGATGGCGACGGTCGAGAGCACCATCACCGCCATGAGTCCGACCGCGAGCCGCGAGCCGCGCATGGCCAGGATCGTGCGACGCGACGCGACCACCGCGAGCATCACGAACCAGGCGATGCCCGCGGCCCAGATCCACGGCAGGATCCGTGCGAGCCCGAAGCCGGAGAGGGTGCGGATCTCGGGGGTGGACTCGACCACCCACGGCGCGAAGAAGACCGCGATCCCGAGCGCAGACAGCAAGAGGAGCGGGCCGCGCCCGCGTGCCACGTAGTGCCAGGGGAGTGTCTCCTCTTCCGGGGCGATCGGCGGCTCGGGCTCCACCGCCTCCGCGTCGAGCGAAGGCGGCAGCTCGGCGAGCGGCCGCACCCGGATCCCGCACTCGGGGCACGCCGCCGCCTCTCCGCGCGCGAAGAGCTGCCTGCAGAAGGGGCACGCGAAGAGGTCGTTCACGCGGCGCGAGCATAGCAGCCGTCGGTCGCGGCGCCCGTCGTCGCCGTGCTGTCGTCGCTGGGCGTGTCGTCGTGGCCCGTCGTCGTGGGCCCGTCGTCGTGGGCCCGTCGTCGTGGGCCCGTCGTCGCTGGGCGTGTCGTCGCTGTGCCCGTCGTCGCTGGGCGTGTCGTCGCTGTGCCCGTCGTCGCTGGGCCTTGCCCTGCGCGCCGCCAAGCGGTAGGTGCTGCGCGATGCACCCGAGCGACGTGGGAGGGCGAGGGCGTGACGCCGCCGAGCGCGCGCTCCTCGAGCGATTGGCGCTCCCGCGGGAGCTCGCGCACCTCGGCGAGGCGCTCACGCACCCGAGCTTCGCCAACGAGCAAAAGGACCTCGCGCTGCCGAACAACCAGCGGCTCGAGTTTCTCGGCGACGCCGTGCTCAGCCTGTGCGTGAGCGAGGAGCTGATGGCGGCGTTCGACTCGGTCGACGAGGGGCAGCTCACGGTGATGCGTGCCGCGCTCGTCAACGCGCCGTCGCTCGCCGCGCGTGCTCGCGAGATCGGGCTCGATCGAGCGCTCTCGCTCGGGCGTGGCGCCGATCAGTGCGGCGAGCGGCAGCGTGTCAACGTACTCGCCGACGCGCTCGAGGCGCTGCTTGGCTGCATCTTCCTCGACTGTGGTCTCGATGCTGCGCGCCGCGTCGCGCGTACGCTCCTCTTCGAGCAGATCGAGCACCTCGTCGCCGAGGGCGGCATCGAGCGCGACGCAAAGAGTCGCCTTCAAGAGCTCGTGCAGCGGCGTGGGCTGCCGCCGCCCGTCTATCTCGTCGTCGAAGAGCGGGGACCGCCGCACGCGCGCGAGTACTCGGTCGAGGTCTCGGCGCAAGTCGAGGTGAGGCTCGCGTCGGACCTCTGGCGGGAGGAGCCGACGCAGGACGACGAAGCGCCTCGGTATGCCATCGTCGCGCTCGGCAGCGGCTCCTCGAAGAAGCACGCCGAGCAAGCGGCCGCTCGCCGAGCCCTCGAGGCGCTCGACGCCGGGGAGGTGCTGAGTCGGCTCGACACCAACAACAAATGCGACGATGCGGATTGAGATGAAGGGCGGCGTGCGCGGCGCGAACGTCGGTAGCGAATTGGCCCGAGCGCTGCTGGATGAATTGGGCACTCTGGCCGGCGTGTCGTCGGCGGCGGGCCGGTTCTTTGCGGAGGAACGATGACGCTACCGTCCGTCATGTGCGGCGCGGCGACCTGGAGCGCGGCCGAGTACTTCATTCATCGCTATGCGGGCCACGAGTACGCGCACAACCGGAACCACTTCGCGGTCGAGCACACGCGCCATCACGCGACCACCAGCTATTTCGCATCTACTGGCAAGAAGGTGCTCGTCGCTGCGGTGGCCGGTGCGCTGATGGCACCCTTGGCCTCGCTCGCGGCCGGGCCGAGGCGCGGGCTTGGATTCACGTTCGGCTGCCTCGCCGCCTACGCGGGATACGAGTGGCAGCACCGGCGTGCTCACACGCACGCGCCGAAGACGGCCTACGGGCGGTGGCTGCGGAAGAATCACTTTCACCATCATTTCCACGACACGAGCACGAACCACGGGGTCACCTCGCCCGTCTGGGATCTGCTTTGCGGCACGCATCGCCCGGTCGATGTGGTGCGCGTCCCGCCGAAGCACGCGATGCCATGGCTGGTCGACGAGCAGGGCCAGCTCCGCGGCGAACATGAGCGCGACTACGTCATCGCCAGGAAGCGGACGCGCCCGCAGGATGGCGGCGGGTCGAGCGCCGGCGTGTGATCGTCTCGTAGCCTCTCCACGCCCGTTGCCAACACGCCGAGGACCTCACCGCGCCATGCCCGTTCGCCTCACTCGCCGCATCGCGTCGCTCGCGCTCGCCGCGCTGCTCCTCTCGTTTGCGCCGCTCGCGCGTGCGGGCACGTACCTCGACGGCGCGGCGCTGCTGCTCGGCGCGGCGCGGATCGAGCGCGACGCGGTGCGCGCCAAGAGCAACGACAAGGAGCTCGTGCGGATGGTGCTGGCCATCGCCAAGGCACGCAGCGACGCCGCGCGCGAGATGACCGTCCCGAAGAGCGTGGCCGCCGCGCACCCGCACCTCTTGCTCGTGCTCGAGAACTGCGAGCGCGCCTATGCCGCGGCGCTAGCCGGTCACTCCGCGAAGTTCGTCGAGCACATCGAGCGCGCGCGCAGCGAGGACGCGACCTTTCGCGCCGTGGTGCGCGACCTCGGCTACACGCTGCGGTAGCTAGCCGGCCGCGAAACAACGCCGCTGGCGCGAGCTACGGCACGCGCGCTGCCACGGTCCCGTCGCATGGCATTGGCCACTTGAACACGACGCGGTGTGGCCGCGGGTGCAACCCTAGAGACTCGCCGGGCGGGCTCAGAGAAACTCGATCATCTGGAGGTCCGCCGCCTCTTGTGCGCCTGACCCATTACCGAGCAAGAACACCGTGCCGGGGACCGTCAGCGCAGGCTGGGCAATACCGGTCTTGATGCCATTGCCCGTGGTTGCGCCAGCGACTTCGACACTCAGCGTGGCCGCCGAGTGGATCGCATGAATGGTGAGCGCCTGATGACGACTGAACGTCAGCGCATCCGACGCGACGGCAACGCTGTTGATGGTGAGGACAATCTTTGCGTCGCTCTGGCGGAACATCAGGTTGTTGTTCACGTCGAGAAACAGCAGCTGATGGTCGCCTGCCGTCTCGGCGGCTGCGTACGCCGGCGCGATGCGAAGGGTCATGTCGAAATAGCCATTGGGCATCAACATCCCGGGCTGAGTTATCGACAACACGTCGGCCTTCCGCTCGGCGTCGCTCGCAGCGGTCGGAATGAGCGACGTGGGGTACTTCCCCAGCTCGACCTGACAACCCCAGTGGTCGATGAGATCCGGACTGCTCATCGTCTTGCGGATCCATTCGGCCATGCGCACGTCCCCGGCGGTCGTGGTGGTCCAACCAAACCTGGCCCAATCGGTCGTCGGCGTGACGGTTGCGTTGGCATTACCGGTGGCGGCGTTTTGGAGCTCGACCGTACCCATCCCAGCGGCCCACTTGAGCCAGTGGCTGGCGGTGAACGTCCCGTTTATCGTGCCGCCGGGATTGTTGCCGAAAAAGCCCTTGGAGTTTGGCGCTGTCGTCCACGTCACTTGGTCCGCGGTCATTCCGCCCGCAGGATCCGTGACGGTATTCACTCCGCTCACGGCGACCTTCATCTGCTTGATCCAGGCGGCGTCGTCGATTTCGCTGTCGCGTTCCTGTTCATTGATGCGCTGGTTCTCGACCATCAGGCCCCAGGTCGTACCGTCACGCGACTGGCCGCGCGCGGCGTTGGCAGCGAACCCCGTCTTTACCGTGGTGGCGCTGGTCTGCGCGGTGCGCCCTGCCGTCGGGCAGGCGATCGACATCCACGCCGGCAGTGTGAGCGTGCCTTCTGCCCCGGGGGCGAGGGCGTTGAATTCGCCGAGCGGTAGCGGCATGCCGCCCGCGCCACCCGCGCCGCCCGGGCCTGCGCCGCCCGTGCCGCCTGCGCCGCCGAGTC
>SYFR01000199.1 GCA_005800325.1 Myxococcales bacterium
GCCGCCGCGCTCGTGCACGAGGCCGCGGTAGTAGTGGGCCTCGGCGCTGCTCGGCATGGCGAGGATGGCTCGGTCGAGGTGCGGCAACGCGCGGTCGAACGCGTCGTTCTCGATGTAAGCGCGCGCGCGGTCGATCTCGCTCGTGGCCGCGCCGGCGTTGGAGGCGTCGTCGCTCGCGGGGTCGGCGAAGAGGCTCGGAGGCGGCAGCGTGGGCGGCGCGGACGGGCAGCCGGGCAGCACGACGAGGCCCACCGTGACGAGGCCCAGCGTTATGAAGCGGGGCGATGCGAGGCCCAGCGCAATGAAGCGGGGCGAGAGACAAGTGAGCCAACTACGGCCGAGCTTCATGGGCATCGTCATCCTCTATTTTGGCGATGAGGTCCAGCAAGGTCGTCTCGACCTCGCGGGCGCGCTCGGGCGCGAGCTTCTTGCCGTCGCGCTCCGAGACGTAGAAGACGTCGACGACGCGGCGTCCCTCCGTCGCGATCTTCGCGAGGCTCACCCCGACGTCGAGGCGGTGCAGCGCGTGGCTGAGCTCGAACAGCAAGCCGAGCCGATCGCGCGTCACCACCTCGACCACGGTGTGCCGGGACGATGCGCGGTTGTCGACGAAGACGCGCGAGGCCACGTGCGGCTCGGCGCGACCATGACGCCTCTGCCTTCGCCTCACGAACAGCTCGCTCGCCGGGAGCTCGCCGCGCGCAACGGCAGCGAGGTCCCGCTCGACTCTCGTCGCCGCGCGCTCGACGCCGGTGGGGCCCTCGGCAGCGTGAGTCGCCGCGAACACGTCGACCGCGAGCGCGCGCCCGTCGATGACGAGCGAGTGGATCTGGGCGGCGTGCACCTCGAGGCGACTCGACGCGATGCTCGCCGTGATGTCGGCGAGGAGGCCAGGGCGATCATCGGCGACGACGCAGAGCTGCACGGCCTCGCCGCCCGAGTCGGCCCGCAAGACGCCCACCGTCGGCGTCGCGTCGCCCTTCGCGAGATGCGCGGCGCATAGCTCGGCGTTCGCTCGCACTTCGTGCGGAAGCGCCGAGAGCAGGTACCGGTTCGGCATAGCCGCCAGGAACCGCTCCACCATCTCGCGCCGGGCGGGCTCGCCACTTACGAGCGCGAGTGCGTCGGCGCGTCGCTTCGTGAGCAGCGTGCCCTCCCCGAGCGTGCCACGGCGAAAGTGCTCGTCCGTCGCGAGAAAGAGCTCGTCGAGCATGCGCGCCTTCCACGAGGTCATCGAGGTGGGGCTCGTCGTGGAGAGATCGGCGACCGTGACCAGGTAGAGGTGCCGCAAACATTCGCGGGTCTTCACGACGGCCGCGAACTCCTCGATGGTCGCCGGATCGTCGAGATCGCGGCGCGTCGCGGCGAGGTACATCGACAGGTGCTGGCGCACGAGCCGCGCGACGTCCTCGCGCTCGCCCTCGTCGAAGCCCAGGCGCTCGAGGATCGCGGGCACGAGCTCCGCGCCGCGCTCGCTGTGGTCGCGCCGGCCGATGGCTTTGCCGACGTCGTGGAGGAGCGTCGCAAAAAAGAGCACCCGCGGGCGCGCGATGTCGCTCGCGACCTGGCAAGCGAGCGAGCCGGCCCACGGTGCCTCCTCGGCTCCCGTGATGATGATGTCCCCGCGCACCACCTCGGCGAGCCTGTCGACCGCCGCGACCGAGTGAACGTCGACGGTGTACACGTGGTAGGTGTCGTGGTGCACGCGCCCGACGAGCGGGGCAAACTCCGGGATCATCGCGAGCAGGAGCCCGAGATCGTGCAGCTCCCGCATCGCCGTGCCGCGCTTGAGCCGGGTCTCGCGGCAGGTCACGACGAGCTCGACGAAGGTGCGCGCGGACTCCGCGTCGGAGCGGAGACGCGCCGCCCACGCCTCGTCGCCAGCGACGTGGGTGATGGCGGTTCGGGCGCTCGCGCGGAGCGGCACGTCGCGCTGCACGGCGTGGGCGACGAGGCGCAGCGCGAGCGCCGGGTCCTTCTCGAGGAGCTCGGGGTGCGTGATCGTGACCTCGCCCTCGAAGAGCTGCGCGCCCCCGCCGAGCTCGACGTTCTGGGCACGCAGCCGCCGCGCGACGAGGCTCCGCTCGCTCGTTCGTTCACGGGGCAGGGCTCCGGCAGAGTCGAGGACGAAGTCGCGGAAGCGCGAAATGGTGCGCGCCGCGCGGTAGTAGTCGCTCATCATCCGCTCGACGGCGGGAGCGACCTCGCCTTCGTACCCGAGCGGGGCGGCGATCGCCTCCTGCTCGTCGAAGCTCAAGCGGTCCTGGCGACGGCGTGCCCGGTGATGCAGCAGGTTGCGGATGCGGAAGAGCCGCTCGCGCGCCAAGAGGACGGCGTCACGCTGGCGGGGCACGAGCGCGCCGACACGCACGAGCCCGTCGAGATCGGAGGCACCCCAGCGCGCGCGCGCGGCCCAGTGCGCGATGTCGAGATCGCGCAGACCGCCCGCTCCGTTCTTCACGTCGGGCTCGAGCAGGTACACCGAGCCGCCGAAGCGACGGTGCCGCTCGGTCACCTCCCGCTCGAGCCGCGCGAGTAGCTCGGGCAGCGCCGCGAGCGAGAAGAGGTGGTCGGCGGCCTTGGCCGTCAGCTCGCGGCTCAGCTCCGGATCGCCGGCTACGACGCGCCAATCGAGCAGCGTCGTCAAGGTCGGCAGATCTTCGGCCGCGCCGCGCACGAGCTCGTCCGGGACGACCACTTGATGCCCGACGGCGATGCCGGCATCCCAGAGCGGATACAGAAGCGCGTCGGCGAGGGCGGTCGCGCGCTCCAGATCGCGCGTGAGCAGGCGCACGTCGAGATCCGCACCGAGCGAGAGCGCGCCTCGTCCGTAGCCGCCGACGCCGGCGAGCGTGAGGCCCATCGCGTCGCCGCCGAGCGGCTCGAGCGCGTCCGCGAACAGATCCCCGAGCAGCGCATCGAGACCGCGCGCATAGCGACGTCCTAGGTCGATGCCGATCGCCTCCGCAGTGCCCTGCCCCGCGAGCACGCGCTCGATCTCGGCGGCGAGCGGCTCGCGGAGCTCGGCCAGGCGGCGGCGTACGCGCGCGGTGAGCCCCGACTCCGACGCACGCTCCATCATGGCGGCGCATCCTACGACGTGCGCGCCGCGATGCACCGACGATCCGGGCGCGGCGACGAACCGCGCGCCGTCATGGACCGAGCAACCGCGAGATCCCGTTGGACCGGCACCGCCGCGAGGATTGCCAGCACGCCGGCGCGTCACGCGGTATGGTCCCAGCGGATGCCCACGCGCGATCCCCTCGGCCGACCGCTCGGCGCCCTGCGGATCAGCGTCACGGATCGCTGCAACCTCCGCTGCGGTTACTGCATGCCCGAGGACGCCTACGAGTTCTTGCCGCACCGCGAGGTGCTGCGCTTCGAAGAGCTCGCCACGGTCGCGAGGGCCTTCGCTGCGCTCGGGGTCGAGAAGCTTCGGCTCACGGGGGGCGAGCCGCTCCTCCGGCGCGATTTGCCCGAGCTCGTGCGGTTGCTCGCGGTCATCGAGCCGCGCTTCGAGCTTGCGCTCACGACGAACGGGGTGTTGCTCGCGCCCCTCGCCTCGTCGCTGCGGCAGGCTGGCCTCGACCGCGTCACGGTGAGCCTCGACACGCTCGATCGCTCGCGCTTCGTCGCCATGACGCGCCGCGATGCGCTCGACGATGTGCTCCGCGGGCTCGCGGCGGCGCGCGACGCCGGCTTTTCGGCGATCAAGATCGACAGCGTCGTCGTTCGTGGGCAGAACGACGACGAGCTTGGCAGTCTGCTCGAGTTCGCGCGACGTGCTGGCGCGGAGCTGCGCTTCATCGAGTACATGGACGTCGGCGGCGCGACCCACTGGCGACCGGACGCCGTCGTGTCGGCGGCAGAGATCCTGTCGCGGGTCGAGCGGACGCACGGTCCGGCAACTGCCCTGGGCGATCGCGGCGCCGCCCCCGCCGAGCGGTACCTCCTCGCCGACGGCACGGTGTTTGGCGTGATCGCCAGCACCACGCGCCCGTTTTGCCGCGCCTGCGATCGCGGCCGCCTCACCGCCGACGGTCAGTTCTTCACCTGCCTCTACGGTCGCGAGAAGCTCGATCTGCGGGCCGCGGTGCGCGACGGCGTGACCGACGAGGAGCTCGCGTACCTCGTCGCTGCCCGTTGGCAGGTGCGCTCCGATCGCGGCGCGGAGCTGCGCGCAAGCCTCGCCGATCGGGCCCCGCTCGTGCCGCTGAGCGCGCTGCGTCGCGACCCGCACCTCGAGATGCACACGCGCGGCGGCTGAAGGCAGCACGGGCTCTTTGGTCCTCGATTCCGGGGAATCAGCGGACTAACTTCCGCGCGTGCTTCGCTCCGCACCCGCCGCGCTCGTCACGCTCGCGCTCCTCGGCGGGCTCGGCTGTACCGGCAATCCGACGCCGCCTCCGGGCCCCTGCAGGCGCCACGAGGAGATCGACGACGCGCCGGCGCCCCCGCTCTTCACGCCGCGCTGGGCCTTCGAGCCCTGGATCTCGAAGGACATCTCGAGCACCGAGGACACGCGCGACTTCGTGGCGGGCTTCGCCGAGCGCGACATCCCGGTCGGCGTGGTCGTGCTCGATAGCCCGTGGGAGACGCAGTACAACACCTTCGTCCCGAGCCCGATGCGATACCCCGAGTTCGGCGCGCTCGTGAGCGAGCTCCGGAGCGAGGACATCCGCGTCGTCTTGTGGATTACCCAGATGGTCAATCGCATCTCGCTCGATCTCGAGCCGGGCGGCGACTTCTACACTGGCCCGTCGCCGAACTACGAAGAGGGTCTCGCCTGCGGGCTCTTCGTCAACGACGGCGCGGAATACGGCTGGTGGAAAGGAGTCGGCGGCGCGCTCGACTTCTTCGATCCCGACGCGCGCGGCTGGTGGCACCGGCAGCAAGACCCGCTGTTCGAGCTCGGCGTGAGCGGCTTCAAGCTCGACTTCGGCGAGAGCTACATCACCTCGCCCACGATCGACACCTACGAGGGCGAGCGCTCGCTGCAAGAGTACTCCGAGCGCTACTACGAGGACTTCTACGCCTACGGCGCCGCCAAGGTCGGCACCACCGAGTTCGTGACGATGGTGCGCCCGTGGGACGAGTCGTACTCCTTCGAGGGCCGCTTTCACGCGCGGCCCGAGCACGCGCCGGTCGCGTGGGTCGGCGACAATCGCCGCGATTTCGTGGGGCTCGCCGACGCGCTCGACCACATGTTTCGCTCGGCGGCGGCGGGCTACGGGGCCGTCGGCTCCGACATCGGCGGCTACCTCGACGTCGACGACAAGGACTTCACCACCGCGATCCCATTCTCGACGCTCGTGTTCCAGAGGTGGACGGCCGTCGGGGCGCTCAGCCCCTTCATGCAGCTGCACGGGCGCGCCAACATCACGCCGTGGACCGTGCCCGACGCGCCGGAGGAGACCGCCGCGATCTATCGCTACTGGGCGAGCCTGCATCACGAGCTCGTGCCGTTCTTCTTCAGCCTCGCCGAAGAGGCGCGTTCTTCGGGCGCGCCCCCGATCCTGCGTCCGCTCGGCGACGAGGCGAGCTGGGCCGGCGACTATCGCTACACGCTCGGCGACGCCCTGCTCGTCGCGCCCGTCCTCGACGAGAGCGGCTTTCGGAAGGTGAAGCTGCCCGAGGGCCGATGGCACGACTGGTGGTCGCCGGACGAGGCCCCCTTCGACGGCGGCAGCACCGTCGGCTACGACGCGGGCGATCCCCAGAAGGTCCCGCTCTTCGTGAAGGACGGCGCGATTTTGCCGCTCTTCGACGCAGGTCCGGCGACGGGGCTCGGCAGCGAGGCCTCGCGCGGGCTCACGACGGTGCTCGCGTATCCGGGCACCGAGCCGACGTCGTTCGCGCTGCACGAGGACGACGGCAAGGTCACGAACCTCGGCGCCGCGCAAGGCGAGGTCACGCTCTCGCGCGTGCGCGCCACGACCTACCTACGCGTCCGCGTCGAGCCGCGGCCGATGACGGTGTCCGTGAACGGCGAGGTCCTCGCGGAGCTGACCGATCGCGCGGCCCTCGACCAAGCCGCGACGGGCTGGTTCTACCGCGCGAGCGAGCGCGCCGTGTTCGCGAAGCTCCGAGCGGGCGACGCGACGACGCTCTCTTGGGCGTATTGATGCGCGGTCGCGGCTTGGCGCGCGCTCGCAGGTTGGCGCGCGGTCGCGGATTGACGCGCGCTGGCGGATTGACGCGCGCTCGCGGCCAGAACATGCCGCCCACCATGACCGAAGCGATGTACCAGAAGCTGCTCGCGCGCGCCGAAGCGACGACCCCGAAGCGCGGCCCCTCGAAGCTGCCCGAGGGCACGACCGCCACGCTCTACGCCGCGAGCCAGGGGGCCTCGCTCACGGTCGCGCAGATCGTCGAGCTGTCGCTGGTCGAGGGCGTCGTCGAGGCCAAGAACAAGAAGGGCGAGACGTTCCTCATCGCGCTCGACCATGTGTTTGGCGCGTCGCTCGCCAGTACCGAGGATCGCGGCGCCGGGCGCAAGGCGGGCTTCGTCGGCTGATGGGGCCGAACCTCGGGTGGCCGAGCGTCCGAGCTCTTCGAGCGTTCCCAGCAATCCGAGCCCTCTGAGCCTTCCGAGCCAACGCATGGGCAAGCCCGCCCCCGAGCCTCCCGAGTGGCTCACGCACGCCGATCACGTCGTGTTCGACGGCGTGAAGAAGCGCTTCGGCGAGCACGAGGTGTTGAAGGGCGTCGACATCCGCTTCAAGCGGCACGAGACCGCCGTCATCATCGGCGGGTCGGGCGCCGGCAAGACGACGCTGCTCCGCATTCTCATCGGCCTCGAGAAGCCGTCGAGCGGGCACGTGTGGATCGACGGCCGCGACATCGCGCCGCTCGGCGAGGTCGCGCTGAACACGGTACGGAAAAAGTTCGGCATGGTGTTTCAGTACGCCGCCCTGCTCGACTCGCTGAACGTGTTCGACAACATCGCCTTTCCGCTGCGCGAGCACCGGAAGAATCTCACGGCCAAGCAGATGCAGGACAAGGTCCTCGGAATGCTCGCGACCCTCGGCATCGAGGGCAAAGATCGGCACATGCCGAGCGAGCTGTCGGGCGGACAGCGCAAGCGCGTCGGCCTCGCGCGCGCGCTCATGCTCGAGCCCGAGGTGCTCGTGTACGACGAGCCGACGAGCGGCCTCGATCCGCACACGAGCCGCATGGTCGACGACCTCATCGAAGAGACGCGCGAGCGCTTTCAGGTGACGAGCGTCGTCATCTCGCACGACATGACGAGCTGCTTCCGCATCGCGCACAAGGCGTATCTGCTCATCGACGGAGCGGTCGTGGCGAGCGGCACGCCGCGAGAGCTCGCCTTCGGAGACAACCGCCTGTCGGCCGACTTCATCGCCAGGAGCGGCATCGCGGCCGACAAGATCGAGCGGCTCGTAGAGTGAGCGCGCACGATGCGTAGTCGCGCGTGGCGCGGTCGAGCGTGGCGGCAGGGGCCACGAGTGCGCGGGGATCGCCTACAGCGTGAACAGGAGCTTCACGAGAGGCTCCGTATCGCACGGTTCCGCCGGTTTCTCGTTGTAGACCCACAGCTCGTGGGCCCCGGGCAAGACTGGCTCGCCCGACATGCCCGCGTATTTGGTCGGCAGCTCGAAGAGCCGGACGTCGTAGCGTGCGCAGTTTCCCGATGACGGCGTGCACGTCGTTCCGGCCCCGTCGCCACAATTCTTGCCGTCGAGATTCCAGCGGCAGCTCAAACCATCGGGAAGGATTGGGCCGGTGAGCACGACCCTACGGCCGCCGTTAGGACCCAACTCGGGAAGAAGCGTCATCTTGATGCCCGACTTGCCTTCCGCGCTGCAGCCGCAGAACTCGTGCGGCGACGGCGCGCAGCTCGCTGGGTCGAGCGTCCCGCATTTCGCGACCCCCTGTGCGCCCTCGCCGTAGCACGTCAGATCCACGCAAACGCTACCGCTCGCCGCCGACGTGAGGCCGCTCGCCGTCGAGGTCACCGTCGCAGCGAGCTCCACGCCGCCGGCCCCGCC
>SYFR01000023.1 GCA_005800325.1 Myxococcales bacterium
CAACAACCTGCTCACCGTCATCACGGCGAACCTCACCTTCGTCGATGGCCGGCTCACCGGCGACGTGCCCGAAGTGCGGGAGGCCGTCAGCGACGCGCTCGCCGCCGCGGGGCGCTCGGCGGGGCTGACGCGCCAGCTGCTCGCGTACGCTGGCAAGGGTCACGTCGCGGTCGCACCGTGCGACGTGAATCGCGAGGTCGTCGAGCTCGCGCGCATGCTGCACGCATCGGTGCCGAAGAACGTGACCGTGGCGCTCGAGCTCGGCGAAGATCTGCCGGCCATCGAGGGCGACGCGACGCAGCTCCAACAGCTCGTGATGAACCTGGCGCTCAACGCGGCCGAGGCGATGGGCACGAGCCAGGGATGCGTCACGATTCGGACCCGCACCTGCGAGCTCGCCGGCGCGCCGCAGAGCGGCAGGTACTTCGACTACGGGCTCGAGGGCGGGCAGGTGATGGCGCTCGAGGTCATCGACGACGGCCCCGGCATGTCGGAAGAGGTGCTCTCGCGCGTGTTCGACCCCTTCTTCAGCACGAAGGGGTCCGGGCGCGGCCTCGGCCTCGCGAGCGTCATCGGCATCGTGCGCAACCACCATGGCGCGCTCGAGGTCGTGAGTGAGGTGGGGCGCGGGACGGCGTTCCGCGCGTACTTCGCGACGACGAGCGAGAGCGCCCGGGTGAGCGGCGAGCGGCTCTCGAGCCTGCCGCGCGGCCAGGGCACCGTCCTCGTCATCGACGACGAGGTCGCGATCACGCGCGCGGCCCGCGTCATCCTCGAGCAGGCAGGCTTCAGCGTGCTCGTCGCCGCCGATCCCGACGTCGGTCTCGACCTGTGCAAGCAGCACGCCAGCGAGATCGGCGCCGTGCTGCTCGACGTCGCGATGCCAAAGAAGACCGGCATCGAGGTCATGTCCGAGGTCCGCGCGGTCGCGCCGCACGTTTCGATCGTGTTCACGAGCGGCAACCCGGTGGACGTCGACGGCCTGCGCCACCGCCTCGAAGAGGACGAGCACGTCGACTTTCTCGCCAAGCCCTTCGGCGCGGGCGAGCTGCTCACGGCGATGACGCGCGCGCTCCGGCGCCCGCACTGAGCCGAACCGTCTAGGGGTTCGACGGCTCGGCCAAGATCGCGCGGACCTGCAACCGGACTTAGCTGCGGGGCCGACGCTGCGGGAGCTTGCGCGGCGGCAACAGCTCGGGCGCGCTCGCGACCTTCTTCGCGAGGAAGACCTTCGAGTCGAGCTTGTAGAAGGTGCGCTTGCGGTAGAAGGTGAGCGCGCCCTCGTTGTTCTCGGCGACCTCGAGCACGAGGTGAGTGCAGCCGCGCACCCGCGCGAGGTGCAGGAGCTGCTCGATCATGAACGAGCCGATCCCCATGCCTTGATAGTCGGGATGGGTCGCGAGCTCCTCGACGAAGAGCGGCCGCATGTCGCGGCTCTCGAAGTAGCGGGGGTTGATCCAGTTGTCCGAGCCGAGCACCTCGCCGGCGCACTCGGCGTAGCCGACGATGTCTCCGTCGACCTCGAACAGCATCTGCTCGACGCCCTCTTCTTCGTATTGCTCCTCGAAGCGCGCCTTGCTGCGCGGCCGCTGGTACTCGACGGTCTGGCGGTTCACGCCGCGGAACACGAGCTTGACGAACTCCCAGGTGCGGTTGATGTCGCGCCGGTGCATGCGGCGCACGCGGATCTCGGGCGCCGCGCCGCTGGCCGAGGGCCGCGACGCCGGGATCTCCACCGCCACGGCCTTCGCCTGCTTGGCGCCACTCTCGTCGGCCGCGGGAGGGCGAGCGCCGCTCCCCTGCTTCTTGGCGGGGCGCTTGGCCAATGCCGCGGGAGGGCGGGACGAAGCGGCCGGCTTCTGCTTCGGCCGGTCGAGGGACGCGTCAGGGACTACGGAGGTGCGCTTACGAGTCGCGGGCATGATGGCGGCGCATCCTACGCACAACGGGGCCGCGAATTCACGCTTGTCCGCGAGCGCCACGGTGATCGACACGTTCACTGACTGGGGGCCACTTGGAGGCAAGCGTCGTGGCTGCGCGGTGAAGCCGAGCAACCCCGTAACGGTGGTTCCGAAGCCGCAGTCGTGCTCTGCCGAGCGCCTTTGGTGTGCGCTACCTGTTCTGCAGCCCGAAGAACCGGCGCACGGCGTCGACGAGGCGGAGCCGCTCATCATCGGCTCCGGCGCGCTTGCCGGCTTCGAGGTCGGCGCGAAGTGACGGCAGGCTCTCTTCGCGCCCGGCGACGAGCGCCGACATCTCGGCGGCAAGCTCGGGCCTCGCGGCGAGGATCGAGTGGAACGCATCCTTGTCGAGCCGATAGCACTCGAGGTCGGTGACCGCGACGACCGTCGCTGTGCGCGGCGCGCCCGTCATGAGGCCCAGCTCGCCGATGACGTCGGGCCCTTCGATCGTGGCGATCGTGGCGCCGTCCATTCCGCCGAGCCGCACCTCGGCGCGTCCCTCGCTCAGGATGTAGAGAGAGTGCGCGACCGCTCCTTCGCTCGTGAGGGTCTCGCCCGCCGCGAAGGGCGTATAGCGCACCCGCTCGGCGAGCGAGTCGATCTCGGCGTCGTGGAGCGGACGAAAGAAGCTCGACGTGCGGAGGGCGCGCCGTCGCCGCTCGAGCTCGACCGCGAGCTTGCGGGCGCGCCGCTCGGGGCTGTCCTGCTCGACCCAGAGGTGTGCGGCCGGCACGGCGAGCGGGATGTCGGCACGCTTGAGCGCCGCGTAGACCCGAACGCGAACGCGCGAGCTTGCCGCATCGTCCGCCGCCAAGTCGGTGAGCCAGTAGCGCACGGAGTAGT
The DNA here is from genome assembly GCA_005800325.1 of Myxococcales bacterium. Classification (GTDB taxonomy): domain Bacteria; phylum Myxococcota_A; class Polyangia; order Polyangiales; family Polyangiaceae; genus SYFR01. The sequence continues at coordinate 2,805 of SYFR01000023.1, forward strand.
AGGCCATCGAGTCGCCGCCGTCGCGCGCGAGGTCGTAGCAAATGACCTGCGGCAAGGGGTCGCTCGCGACGCCCTCGATCGCCGCTTCCCGAAGCGCGCTCTCGACGGTGCGAATCACGTCGGCCGGGCCGAAGCGGAAGTCGACGTTGAACTGGACCCGCATCCGGTGCTGCATCGGCTCGCCGGCGCGCTTGCCGAGGATCGTGAAGGCGCTCGCGAGCAGCTGCGCGTTCGGCACGATGAGCGTGTCCCAGTCGCTCGTCTCGATGACCGTGTGCCGCCAGCGGATCTCGCGCACCGCGCCCTGGCGACCGTTCTCGAGCTGCACCCAGTCGCCGACACGGATCGAGTCGTCGAGCTGCAGCGCCACGCCGCCGATGACGTTGCCCAACGTCGCCTGCAGCGAGAGCGCGAGGACGCCGGTCACGATCGCGCTGGTCGTGAGCAGGCTCGCCGGCTCGAGGCCGAAGCGACGAAGCACGACGAGGAGCGCGACGACGTAGGCGGCGCCGACCAGCAACTCGGCGGCGATCGTCGGGACGCGCACGCGAAGCTTCGGCAGCGCGACGTCGAAGAGCGCCACCCCCAGCGACGCCACCATCGTGAACCCCGCCAGCACCAGCGTCGCGCCGCCGGCGGCAGCGGCCCAGCTGCCGGCCGCCGCCCCGAGGAGCCGCTCGAGCGCCCACCCGAGGCAGGTGAGCCCGAACAACGTCACGACGCGCCGCACGTGAGCGCGCTCGTTCGGCGCGAAGCGGTTCACGAGGGTGGCGACGAGCACCACCAGGGTGAGGAGGAGACCGAGCGTGCTCGGGGCGATGCTGCCAGTCATTTGTGGGGCGCGCCCGAGGCGCTGCGGCGCAGCCTAGTGCATGCACCGAGTCCATCCAAACGACCGGAAATCCGATACCCGCGGCTTGTCGAGGGGATCCCATGGCCCACGAGGATTCGCGCGCGCTCGCCGCCTCGGGGGGCGCGATGATCGCAGCTCGTCTCGGACGGCTGGACTCAATCCGTCAGGGTCGCCTCGTGCTCACCCGCGCCGACGAAATCCGCCGCGTCGCGCAGCTCGTCGAGGGTGCGTTCGAGCGAGTACGGGCTCGAACCCTCGAAGCCGAGCCACCAGCGCCGATCGACCGCCGTGTTGCCGGTCGGCGCCATCGCCACCTTGTAGAGGCGCACGCCCGCGGCCACGACGAAGATGCGCCCGTGATAGGCGTTGGTCTCGTTCACGCCGATGTGGCCCCAGTAGACGTGCACCGGCGTCTTGGTCAGCGCGCACAGCACGCTCGCGCGGTGGAAGTGCACGATGCCGCGCGTCTCGAGCTTGTCATTCACGTCCACACGAGCGACGTAGGTCCCGCCCGCCCCGCGTGCGAGCGTCATGCCCGGGAAATTTCGCGCGCTGCGTCTTGCGCTCACGACACGGCGAGGGAAACCACAGTACCATCCGCGCCATGAAGCTTCGGCATCGCACCGCGCTCGCCCTCTTCGCCGTCTCCCCGCTTGCCCTGTTCGTCGGCTGCAGCGAAGAGACCGAGACCTCGCCCGTGCCCGAGTGCGTGGGCCCGCTCGAGGTCGGTGACCCGACCGGCCACGCCGAGCCGTTCGGCGCCAAGGCCGCGGGGCAGGCGCGCGCCGGCCGCATCGCCAAGGCCTCGGAGGTGCCGCAGCCCGCGCACGGCCGACAGCCGATCAAGGACGGCGACTTCGTCCTCGTGAACGACAAGATCGCCGTGACGATCGAGGACGGGCGCCTCAGCGACGGGTACGCGCGCTTCGGTGGCGAGATCGTGGCCGTCGACAAGGTAGGCGACGACGGCAGGCCCATGGGGCTGTCGCGCTACGGCGAGACGCTCGTGTGCGTGGGCGTGGAGCAGCCGAACCCGAGCAGCGTCACGGTGCTCGCCGATGGCTCGGACGGCGGCGAAGCGATCGTGCGCGTGGTGGGCAAGCTCGAGACGATCCCGTTCCTCGGCGCCTCGCTCGCGGCGCTCTTCCCGAACGAGTACGGCCTCGACGTCGCCTACGACTACGTGCTCGCGCCGGGCGATGAGAAGATCACGTTGCGCCTGAGTATTCGCAACACGGGCAAAGAGGCGATCGACTTCGGGCTCGAGCGCCCGGGCAGCGACGAGCTCTACGGCTTTTTCCAGGGAAGCTACAGCCTGCTCGTGACCCCGGCCGCAGGGTTCGGGGCCATCGGCGCGACGACGCCATGGCTCGGCTTCGTCGGCGCACCGGCGGAGGCAGGCGTCGATGCCGCGGCCTTCAACTTCGCCTGGCGCCTCATCGACGCCGACCTCGAGAAGGGCGTCGCGCAGAGCGGCTTCTCGCTCTTCAACGGCCCCGGCCACCTCGCCGAGGGCTGCGCCATCACGACGTCGGATCGCTTCGAGATCGTCGCGGGCGGGCCGGAGTACGATGGCCTGCGCGAGGCCCTGCGGCGCGCCGACGACGAGCCGGCGTGGCGCGAGCTCGGCGGCACGGTCACGAACGCGGATGGCGCGGCCGTTCCGGGCGCGTACATCCACGAGCTCGGCAAGGACGGCACTTACCTCAGCCGCACGCGCTCGGACGCGGACGGCAAATTCCTCCTTCATGCGCCACCGGGCGAGGCCGTGCGGCTCGTCGCGACCTTGCGCGGCTACGTCCACGAGGGCCTCGACGTGAAGGCGACCGACGACGACGTGACGCTCGCGTTCCTGGCGGACGGGCATGTGCACGTGGTCGCCAAGGACGACGCCGGCAAAGCGCTCCCGGTGCGCATCCAGGTGATCCCGACCGAGGAGCCGGCGGCGTACCCCCAAGAGTTCGGGGTCGAGTCGGAGCGCAACGGGCGCCTTCACCAGATCTTCGACCTCGACGGCGACGCCGACATCGTCGTGCCGCCGGGCGAGCACCGGATCGTCGTGACGCGCGGCTACGAATACGAGCTGCACGACGAGACCGTGACGGTGGCCGCCGGCGCGACGACGGAGGTGACCGCGACGCTCGTTCACAGCGTCGATACCACGGACGTGATGTGCGCCGATTTTCACATCCACTCGCAGCAATCGGCGGACTCGAGCGATCCCATCGACTTCAAGGTGCACGGCGCGATCGCCGACGGGCTCGACATCCCATGCTCGAGCGAGCACGAGTGGGTCGTCGACTTCGGGCCCATCGTCGAGAAGCTCGGCATGACGAAGTGGGCCTTCGGCATGAGCTCGCTCGAGCTCACGACCTTCGCTTACGGCCATTTCGGCGTCATCCCGATGAAGCCGCGCCCGGGCGCGTACAACAACGGCGCCGTCGACTGGATCGGCAAATCGCCCGCCGAGACCTTCGCCGCGGTCGATGCGCTCGAGACGAAGCCCGCGCTGATCGTGAACCATCCGCGCGGCTCGATCGGCGGCTATTTCACGGCCATGGCGGTCGATCCGACCACCGGCGAGGCGCTCGACAAGGAGCGCTACAGCGACAACTACGACGCGCTCGAGGTCTTCAACGACTCGAGCTTCGAGCAGAACCGCAAGGACAACGTCCGCGATTGGTTCAACATGCTCAAGCGCGGCAAGCGCGTGTTCGCGGTCGGCAACTCGGACACCCACCACCTCTCGAGCGCGCCGGCCGGCTACCCTCGCACCTGCTTCGCGTTCGGGCACGACGATCCGGAGAAGCTCTCGGGCGAGCTCGTGAGGGACGCGCTGCTCTCGGGCAACAGCACCGTGAGCGGCGGGCTCTACATGACCGTGACCGGGCCCGGCGGCGAGAAGCCCGGGCAGAGCGTGTCCGGCGGCAAGGTCAAGTTCACCGTGACCGTCGAAGGGCCGGGGTGGCTCGACGCGAGCGAGCTCGAGGTCCTCGTCGATGGCGAGACCGTCGCCACCGAGCCGCTCGAACCGATCGGCGCGGGCCCGTCGAACCGCTACGCGAACGAGCTCGAGGTCGATCTCGCGGGCAAGAAGTTCGTCGTGTTCCACGCGAAGAGCGAGAAAGACCTCGCGCCGCTGCACCCCGGGCGCGAGGCGTTCGCGGTGTCGAACCCGATCTTCGTCGAGTGACGCTCACTCGCGGCCGCGCGGTCGAAGGCCGTTGACGCTCACTCGCGGCCGCGGCCGAACACCTTGCTGAACGGCGGCACCGACTGCACGAGCCACACGTTGCCGCCGATGACCGAGCCCTGACCGATCACGGTCTCGCCGCCGAGGATGGTGGCGCCCGAGTAGATGGTGACGTCGTCTTCGATGCTCGGGTGGCGGCGCGGGCTCGCCTCGGCCGCCGGGTGGCGCGCGGTGCTGAGCGCGCCGAGCGTTACGTTCTGGTAGAGCTTGACGTTGTTGCCGATGACGGCCGTCTCGCCGATGACGACGCCGCTGCC
>SYFR01000200.1 GCA_005800325.1 Myxococcales bacterium
CACGATCGGCACTCCGGGAAACGCCTGCCGCGCGAGGTTCGAGTAGACGATGCTCGCGCGATTCGGGCGGCGGTTGGTCGCGCCGCCGGGCGAGTACTGGTCTTGCCCGCGCACCTTCTTCTGCGCGGTGAGCTTGTTGAGCATCGAGTCGAGGTTGCCCGCGGTGATCCCGACCATGAGCCGCGGCCGCCCGAGCCGCTCGATGTCGGCGGTCGTGCGCCAATCCGGCTGCGCGATCATGCCGACGCGAAACCCGCGCGCCTCGAGAAAGCGGCCGATCAGCGCCGCGCCGAACGCCGGATGATCGACGTAGGCGTCGCCGTTGATGAGCAGAATGTCGAGCTCATGGAAGCCGCGCGCGCGCATCTCTTCGCGCGTCGTCGGCAGGAAGCCGGTGAGGTCGCGTGCCGGCGCGTGGCGATGTTTACGCAGGGCGACGAGCATGGGCGACGAGCAGGGGCAACGAGCCTGGGCGCGAGGCGACACACGATGGCCTCCGCGGGCGCCGCTGTAAAGCACGCTCCCGTGCCGAGCGCGCCTCCGCGCGTGGTCATCGACTGGCCGCGTCCGGCGGGGCCTCGACTGCGCCGTAGAGCGTGACCTTCGCCGCGCGCGCGGGCAGGCGCTCGCGTGCGACGTTACGCCGCCACCAATAGGCCACGTCATGCGCGATGCGCCGCTCGGCCTTGCGATGAGGCGGCGGGCCAAGCGGAAGGGCGACGCCCGCGGGTGCCGCGCCGCGCCGGCAGCGCTCGAGATACGCGAGCACGAGGTCGGCGCCGACGCGCGCGCACGCGGCAAATACCGCGGCTTCATCGTCGTCGGGACGCAGTTTCGGGAGGGCGTGCCCGAGCACCGGGCCACCATCGAGGTCGCTCGTCACGCGATGCACCGTGACGCCGACGTGCTCGAAGTCACGGCGATAGAGGGCCCAGAAGAGCGTCGAGGTGCCGCGATATTCGGGGGCGATGCCGTAGTGCACGTTGATCGTCCCAGAGCTCGGCACGCCGAAGACGCGCTCGTGGAGGACGGGTGCCCCGTGGACGACGAGGAGATCCGGGCGGCAGCGCGCGAGCTCGCCGGCGAGCTCCGGGCCATTGATGAGCGGCGCCGCGACGGTCGTGTCCGCCGCGACCGCTGCCATGGACAAGCTCGCGTCATGCGCCGCGAGGTGGCTCGCCGCGCCGCGCCCGAGTCGCTCGGTGTGGTGCTCGCGCCAGGCCTGTTCGCCACGCCGTAGCACCGCGGACACGGCGTCCATGGCGCTGATGCGCCGCCGCGCGGAGCCGGCCCTGCGTCGCGACGGTGGCGGCCACACCACGCGCACGATGCGATCGAGCGGACACGAGGCGGCGATCGATCGGGCCAGGTGCTCGCCCGCTGGATCCAACCCGCTGAGGAGCCAAATCTTCATGCGCGCCCCTTTGGGCTCGAGCAACGCCTGTGCCGCCACGGCGCTGCGGGTCGCGGGCGCGACGAGAAGACTGGTGGGACACGGCAAGCGCCCCGGGCTAACTCCGCCCGCGCCGATCAGGGCCGCGACTTCGGCCTTGGCGCGGGCCAACTTCGCGGCGTTTCCTCGGCGTAACGAGCGTCTTTGCCTTCGCACTGCGAACGACCCTTCGCAGCGGACCGTGGCAACCGCTCCCATATTTCCGGCGATCTGCGCGCGCGGTCCACGAGGCACGCGTCTTGCTCGTCCGGCAAGCGAAACGCGAGAGAGGACCGAGGAATTGCGACACCCCTACCAAGAGTTCGTGAACGACGTGGCGAAACGCAGCGGCCTCGAGCGTCGCGAGGACGTCGAAGAAGCGATCCGCTCGACGCTGGCCGTGCTCGCTGAGCGCATTCGCCCCATCGATGCGCGCGCCGTCGCGGCGCAGCTTCCGCCCGAGCTCGCCGGAGAGCTCACGAGTCAGGTGCGCGCGTCCGAGGACGAGCTCGAGCTCACGACGCCGTTGCGTTTGCTCGATCGCATCTGCGAGCGCACGGGGCTCAACGAGCGGCAAGCGACCATCGTCTTTCGCATGCTCGCCGAGGCGCTCGACGAGCAAGCGCGAACGCAGCTTCGAATGCACCCCCTCGGCGCGCTGTCGCTGCACTGAGGTGGCCCCGCGGCGACGCAGCGGCGACGCGGGGGAGGGTCTGCGCCAGAGCTTCGCGTGGAATTCTGGTGCGAGCGAGGCCGTGTCGCATCGGCTTGGAGAGAAGCCGCGACCCTCAGCCGTCGATCACACCCGAGAGAGCCTGCTAGACTTCGCCGCGCCCGTGCGTGATTGTCACTCAGCCGTCGCGCGGGCACGGCAGAAGGTGGCATGTCGAACGTCATTCTCATCGTCGAGGACGAGAAGGACCTGCTCTCGACGCTCGACTACAACCTCACGCGCGAGGGGTACCGCACGCGCTGCGCCTCGAGCGGCAGAGAGGCGCTCGCGGCCGCGTTCGAAGCGCCCGTGCCCGATCTCGTGGTGCTCGATCTCATGTTGCCGGACATGTCCGGCACCGAGATTTGCCGGAGGCTGCGCGCCGACGCTCGCACCAAGGCCATTCCCGTCGTCATGACGACGGCGAAGAGCGAAGAGATCGATCGCGTCGTCGGCTTCGCGGTCGGCGCCGACGACTACGTGGTCAAGCCCTTCAGCGTGCGCGAGCTCTTGTTGCGGGTGCGTGCCGTGCTTCGGCGCGTTCGGACGGAGCCACCCGAGCAAGCGCTGACGCAGCTCGAGTTTGGCCGCGTACGCCTCGACACCGCGGCCCATCGCTGCTGGGTCGACGGCGACGAGACGGTGCTCACTGCCCTCGAGTTCAAGCTCTTGACCACGCTGCTCGAACGACGCGGCCGCGTGCAGACACGCGACATGCTGCTCAGCGACGTCTGGGGCTTCTCGGCGGAGCTCACGACCCGCACCGTCGACACGCACGTGAAGCGGCTGCGCCAGAAGCTCGGACCCGCGGGGCGCTACGTGGAGACGCTCCGCGGCGTCGGGTATCGCTTCGCCGCGTCGCCAAGCGAGGATGCGACTTGAGGATCGGGATCCGCGGCAAGCTCTTCCTCGTCTCGGTCGTGCTCGTCGGCACCGTCGGCGCAGTGAGCCTGCGCTATTTCGAGCGCCTGCTGCAGGGAGAGCTCGATGTGCGCGCCAGGAGCGAGCTCGTCGCCGAGGTCCGCACCGCGCGGATCGCGCTCGAGGCCGAGACGAGCGGCAGCGACCCCGACGACCGTGCGCTGCAGCGCCTCGCCACGAAGCTCGCGTCCGTCCGTGGGGCACACGTCACGATCGTGGCGGCGGACGGTCGCGTGCGCGCGGACTCGCGGGCCGACGGTGGCGACGTGTCGCGCGCGCCACGCCTGGACGACAAGCCCGAGATCCGCGCGGCGCTCTCAGGCGAGCTCGGGCTCGCCGCGCGCTTCAGCACGGACGTCGGCGCCGACACGCTCTACGCCGCCCTGCCGCTCGCGGAGTCGGGGCCACCGCGGGGCTGCTTGCGCCTGGGGACGCCGCTCTGCGAGTCCGAGGCTGCCGTGAGCCGACTGCGCGTGCTCCTTGGGCTCGCAGCGCTCCTCGGCCTCGGCGTCGCGGTGCTCATGAGCGCACTCGCCTCCGAGCTCTTTTCACGCACGTTGCGGGATCTGGTCCGCCAGGCGCGAGAGGTCGCGCGCGGAAGGGCGGATCGCGTGCGCATCGCGTCGAGCGATCGCGAGCTCCTCAAGCTGGCGAGCGCCTTCAATCGGCTCGCGGGCAACACGAGCAAGGCCAGCGAGAAGCTCGGGCGCGAGCGCGACCGGCTCCACACCGTGCTCGAGAGCATGGACGAGGCGGTGCTCGCCATCGACCGGCGCACGCGCGTGCGGCTGCGCAACCAGGCGGCCGCCGAGCTGCTCGGCCTCGGCGAGCTCGATCGCGACAAGCCGTTCGTAGAGATCGTCCGCGTGCCGGGGCTCGTCGCCATCGTGAAGCAGGCGCTCGCCGGTGAGACCGCGACGCTCGAGCTCGAGCTGCAGGCCAAGCCCATGCGCCGCGTCCTCGCGCGCGCTGCCCCGCTCAACGATCAGCGCGGCTGCGTCCTCGTCATTCACGATCTCACCGCGGTGCGCCGCCTCGAGACGATGCGCCGAGACTTCGTCGCCAACGTGTCGCACGAGCTGAGGACGCCGGTCAGCGTGATCCGAGCCAACGCCGAGACGCTGCTCGACGGCGCGATGGAAGATCGCGAGCGCGCAGGGGTGTTTCTGGCGGGGATCCACCGGAGCGCGACGCGGCTCGGGCGGCTCATCGCGGATCTGCTGGACCTCTCGCGCATCGAGGCCGGGCGGTATGCGCTGAACGTCGCGCCCGTCGTCGTCGCCGACGCGGTACAGAGCGCGTGCGAGGCCGTCGCGGGCCGCGCAGAGGAGCGTCGCGTGACCGTGCACGCGGAGATCGACGGGCGCCTGTGCGCCGCCGCCGATGCGACCGGGCTCGAGCAAGTGCTGTTCAATTTGCTCGAAAACGCCGTGAAATACGCCCCCGAAGGCGGCCGCATCACCGCGCGCGCGCTCGCCGTCGGTCCGATGGTGCGCCTCGAGGTCGAGGACGACGGCCCCGGGATCGCGCCCCACCACCGCGACCGCGTCTTCGAGCGGTTTTACCGCGTCGACGCCGGACGCTCGCGCGAGCTCGGCGGCACGGGCCTCGGACTCTCCATCGTGAAGCACCTGCTCGAGCAGATGCACGGGCGTGTCGGCGTGGAGGCGGCACCGGAGCGGGGCTCGATCTTCTGGCTCGAGCTGCCGGCGGCGAGCGCTCTGCCCCGCGACGCGGAGCCCGCTCCGGTCGCCTCCGACGCGTGAGCGCGACCGACGGCGCACGGCCGCCAAAGCCGCACTTCCATTGGCCAAGTGAGCCAGTGGCACACTGCGCCGCGGGCACACCGCGCCGCGGGCCACTGGCAAACTGAGCCGCGGGCCCACTGAGGCGCGGGCCCACTGGCCAACTGCGCCGTCGGTCAACTGGCCCGCACGGTCAGAAGTTTCCCAGATCCCGCACGGAGTCACACAATGGTCACTTGCGGGGCGGCGTCCTGGGATTAGGTCTGCGCCCGCATTGCGAAAAGCAAGCTCCCCCATGCAACAACGCACGCATCGCTTCCCCATGAAACACCGCACGCATCGCTTCGGGCTCACCACGCTTCTGCTCCTCGGCACCGGCGCTACCGCCACGTCCGCCGACGCGCAGCCTGCTGCAGCGGCCCCTGCGCCCGCGCTCGCTGCTGTGCCGCCTGTGCCTGTCCCGCCAGCCGCTGCGCCACCAGCCGCGGTGCCGCCCGC
>SYFR01000201.1 GCA_005800325.1 Myxococcales bacterium
CGGCCATGAGCGGCATGACGGATCCGCCGGCGCCGCCCGGGTGACCGCGCCCCCCGGTGGCCGTGCCCCGATAGCCGTGTCCGTGCGCATCGATGAGACCCGTCTTCGCCACCACGATCGACGCGGCGCGAAGGCGAACCCAGCCGCTCGTCGCGTCGCTCGCGTCGTGGTCCGACACCTTCAGCGTTCCCTCGATCACGACCTTGCCGAAGAGCTGGTCGCCCGAGATCGAGAAGGTCTTTCCGGCCTCGACGACGAGGTCGGCGGCGTGCGCGGTGCCCGGTCGAAGCGCGCACGCTGCGAGCGCGAACCCGGCCACGGTCGCCGCCTTGCCGCCGGGCATGCGGAGCTTCAAGGAATGCACCGCCGAACTATAGACTGCGGGTGCACGCTCGTCGCCATCGCGCGAGGCCCCTCCCCGCGAAACCTCGCCACTCCGACGCTAGTTCGCCGCAGGTTCGGCAGCGCCGCCGACGAGCCCGGTCGACAAGAGCCGCTCGTAGCCGAGCGAGAGCAGCGCCGCCGGTGCGACGCGGGGCAGCTCGGCAGACGACTCTCCCGGGGCATCTGCGAGCGACCAGCGCAAGCCGACGCGCAGCGACACGAAGGGACCATTCTTCGTTTGCAAGAGTGGCAGCGCTGATGCGAGGAAGACCTCCATCCCATGGTCGCTGCAGGTCGCCTTGCACGCGGCGTCGTTCAGCCATGCGCGGTAGATCCCGAGCTCGATCCCGGTCGCGTCGAGCCACAGGTCGAGCGTCGCGGGGCCGCGCTCGAGGTCGCTCGCGAAGCGGCCGAAGAAGAGCGGCTTGAGCTCGACTCCCCCCGCGATGCGCCGACGCACGTCTTGCGACACCTGCCCGAGGCCGTCGTCGTAGCCCGCGTAGAGACCGGCCATCGTGAGGTAGCGAGCGGCGAGACGCGCGCCGAGGCCACCGCCCGCCGTGCTCGCCTGAGCTCCGACCTCGACGGCGAGGGCGACGTCCCCGTCGAGGCGCCCGTAGCTGCCATCGTCCGCGGCGAGGCCCAGCGATGAGGTCGCGACGGCGTCGAAGAAAACCGCGATGGCGACGAAGGCGACGAGGCTCGGCCTCCGCGTCGCCATGCCGCTCTGCGCGCGATTACTGGTTCTCGAGGGCATCGCGGACTCGGTCGCGCAGCTCGCCGGGGAACACGAGGCGCACGCGCGAGAGGCGCTCGTTCTTCAGCCGATCCAGCACGAACGAGACCTCGGACGGCGCTCGCAGCTGGCCGCGGTCAAAGTGGATCATGAGCGACCGATCGTCCTCGTACGGTGTGTCGGACGCGAGATCGACGTGGGCGTAGTAGTCGGGGTCGAGCCCGGCACCCTGCACGATCTCGCGCAGCATCTCGAGAGCCCGATCCTGGCCAGCCGGCGAGGCGCTCGCTCCGAACAGCTCTTCGGTCTTGAAGAGGCTGCGCGTGTGCAGGCGCTCGCACAGATCGCGCAGGATCGTGTCGTCGGCGTGGCGCCACTCTTTGATCGTCTCGAGCAGCACGTGGTCGTCGAGGTCGAGGTACTCCCCGAGCGACGGCTGCTCGCCCGCGGCGAACGCATGCATAGCGCTCGGCGTGCGCGCGAGGCGCGTGCCGTTCTGCAACAGCTCGAGCGCGCGCCTCAAGATGGCGATGATCATCGTCTCGGCCGCGCGCGTCGACTTGTGGAAGTAGACCTGCTGAAACATGAACAGCCGCGCGAGGATGAACGACTCGATCGCCGTGAGCCCCTTCGGGCCATCGATCGCGAGCCCGGGCGCCGCGCCGTTGCGGGTCTCGCCGAAGCGGAGGCTCCGCAAGAGCCAGGGCAGATCGAAGTCGCCGTAGCGCACCCCGGTCGCGTGCGCGTCGCGCAAGAGGTAGTCGCAGCGATCGACGTCGAACGTGCCGCTCACGGAGCGCGCCAGATACGGCAGCTCGTGCTCGCCGCGGATGAGTCGCGCGACGCGGGCCGGCAGCTCGGGGTCGTCCTGGCTCAGGACGGCGTGTACGCCCGTGCCGCGCTCGCAGAGGACGTGCTCGGTCCACTGCTCGTGGTGCCGTGCGCTCCCGGGGCACGCGCGCATCACGGCGTCCTCGAACAAGTGGGAGAGCGGACCGTGTCCGACGTCGTGGAGGAGGGCCGCAGCGATCGCGTCGCGGGCCCGCTCGCTCGACAGCCGCTGCCAGAAAGGCAGCTCGTCGTGGATCTTCCGCAGGCGTCCGATGAGAGACTGCATCACGTGCGCGGCGCCGAGGGCGTGCGAGAACCGCGTGTGCACGGCTCCCGGAAAGGCGAGGCAGGTCAGGCCAAGCTGGCGGATCCGGCGCAATCGCTGGACCTCCGGTGTGGCGAGGAGGCGCACGACGATCTGCTCCTCTTCCGCCTCGAAAGAGAGAAGGCCATGGACCGGGTCGCGTAAGAGCACGCGGGAACCGTAGCCCTAGGGCCGCGCGGCGCGAAGTGGGGATGGTCGCTTCGGGCGATTAGGAGTAGTGTGGCGGGCAACGTCTTCGCGCGACGCTGAGGGGCACGCGTGCGCGGAGCGAGGAGGTGGGACTTTGGCACGTACACACATCGAGGGTGGGAAGAAGGAACACCGTTCGGCGGCCGCCGCGAAGGCGCCGGAAACGTCTGCGGCGCGCTCGCTCGGGCCCGCGCGCACGCGGGGCCAGCGACCCACGGTAGCGGGCGATGACGCTCCGAGCTCGCGCGTCGACGAGCGCACGGGTCCGGGTGCGTCGCGTAGGGGCGCGTCGTCTGCGGAGACGGAGCCGCATCACGAACGAAGGCTGGAGTTCGTGCTGCGCGCGCTGCCGCCGAGCGAAGTGGATGCCTTGGTGGAGCGCGTCGGCATTTCGATCGACCCGACCAAGCGCATCGACAAGGTGGCCCAGATCGCGCGGGCCCTCGTGCGGTCGCCCGAGCTGCGCGACCCCTCACGGCTGCCCTCGGCGAGCGTCGAGCTCCTTCGCCGCGTCGCGGAGGCAGGCGGCGCGCTCGTCGTGTCGTCGGTCCCGGTCGGCCTCGAGCCCCTCGTCCGTCGTGCGCTGTTGTTTGCGCGCCACGCGCCGAATGGCGGCGCGGGGATCGAGCTCGTTCTCCCCACGGCGATGCTCGTGCAGCTGAAGAGCTGGGACTCGGAGGACCCGCGCTCCATTCGCTCGCGGCTGTCCGAGGCTTCGTTCGAGGCCGCGAGCGCGATCGCGTCGCATTACCTCGGCCGACCGGCGACGCCGCCCGTGGCGCTCGCTCTCGAGGCGGCGTGGGAGGCGCTCGGCGATCGCGTCGCGCTCGCGAAAGAGGTGGCGAAGCTCTCGTTTCACGAGCGGCGGCTCCTCGAACAGCTCGAGCAGATCGGGTGCGAGGTCGACACGCAGGAGCTGATGGACGTCGAGCGCGAGCCGATGCGCGTGCGCGGCGTCTACGGCGTGGCCGCGGGTCGTCGCGGCGCGGCGTTCGCCCTCGAGAAGCGCGGATTCCTGTTCCACGTTCCGCCCAATCGGTACGTCGTGCCGTCCGAAGTGGCGGCGATCATCGGCGCCGAGCGTCGCCTCGGGCTCGAGACGCGGCGTGAGAAAATTCGCACCTTCGTCGCGGCCGAGGACCATCTGCCACGGCGCGCGCGCTTCTCGAAGGATCCGGCGCCGGCGTGCCTCGCGCTCGCCCTGTTCGTACGCTCCGAGGGCCTCTTGGACGTGCGTCCTGGTGTCGGAACGCCGCGATCCGCCGTGGCTCGAATGGCGCAGAAGTTCGGTTGCTCGCTCGAAGATACGGCGTTTTTCGCGGCGCTATCGCGGGCGGCGGGTCTCTGGGATGCCGCCGCCTCTTCGAGCGCGTCGCCTCCCGGTACCTTGCTCGTGGGCGAGCTCGGCGCTTGCCTGTTCGACACGTGGCGGGCCGGAGCCGCGTGGGACGAGGCGCGGCCCGAGCGCGAGCTGCTGCGCGTCCCTCTGGAGCTGCGCGATCCGAGCCCCGTCTCCGTGATTCGCACCGTCGTCATGACGGCGCTGCGTGACCTCGGAGAGCACCAGTGGGTCGGGGTGCGCGAGCTCCTGGCCTACATGGTCGATGACGCGCGCATCGCCGGTGCACGGCGACTCCTCGCGCGCTGGGCGAAGCGCACCGGAGTCGAGGCCCCCGATCCGATCGCCACCGCACGGACGATCGTGCTCGAGTCCTTGCACGCGCTCGGCGCCGTCGACGTCGGCGGCGGCGAACGTGGCGCCGCGGACGGTGACGATTCGGAGCTCGCCCTGCGCGTGACGGCGCGTGGCAGAGAGCTCTTCGCCCGCTGCGATCTGCCGTGCAGCGAGAGCTTCGCGCGGCGCGCCTCGGACCCGAGCCACATGGTCGAGCGCGTGCTCAAGGTCGGTGGCGATGCGCGCATCGCGGCGCTGCTCGAGCTTGCCCCGTTCGTCGAGGTCAGCGCGCTCGAGCCCGGTCTCGAGGTCGAGCTCTCGGCGGCCGGAATTGCGCGCGGCCTCGCGCTCGGCATCTGCGTCGATGAAATGCACCGACGGCTGCAGGCGATCGCGCCGGTGTCGGAGACTGCGGAGCGCGCCCTGGTCGAGGCGGGCACCGTGCTCGGCTCCGGGGCGTTCGTGCCGGCGTGCGGCTTCCTTTGGGTCGAGGACCGAGAGCTCTGTGCGCTCCTTCGCTCGCGCGCGTCGGTGGCCGAGCAGTTCGTCGAGCCATCGCCGCCGGGCGGACTGCTCATCGCACCGGGGGTCGACGTCGAGCGTCTCGTTCGGCGCTGCCGCGCGCTCGGGATCGAGATCCACGGCACCGAGGGCGTCCTCCGCGCACGCCGGCCGACGATTCCGCCGTTGCCCGAAGGGGCATCGACCATGAAGCGCGTGTCGGCCCCTACACCGGGGGCGCGCACGTCCGCGTAAGCGTGTCTCCGCCCCGCTCGGTTGGCTGTGTCTCTCGGGCTCTCGGTGGCAAATCTCTGATTCGCCACGCTAGGTCGCGAGCCGACTTTCGATCCAAGCGGGTGCCGCGCCGGCACGGCTCACGCTCAGCTCGCCGGACGCATGCACGAACACCTCCGCTGGGAGCCCGCGGCCGTTGTAGTTGCTCGCCATGGTGAAGCCGTAGGCCCCCGCGTCGCGAAGGACCACGCGCTCGGGCAGCGGGTCGGGCAAGAGGTATTCGCCGAACTCGTCGCTCGACTCGCACACCGGCCCAACGACGCGCCACGACCGCGAGCGCAGCGAAGCCGCGGTCGCGTCGTCGCGGCAAGGTGCGGAGCGGAGCGGCTCGATGCGGTGGCGCGCTCCGTACAGCGCGGGACGCAGGAGATCGCTCATCCCCGCGTCGAGCACGGCCCAGCGTCGCTCGACTGCGACCTTCGTCGCGACGACGCTCGCCACGAGCAAACCGTGCGCACCGACGAGCGAGCGGCCCGGCTCGACGACGATCGCGCGTCCCCCGAGGCCGGCGTCACGGGTGCGCGCGACGATGCCCGTCACGAAATCCCGCGGCCTCACCGGGCACCCGTCGCCGTAGTCGATCCCGAACCCGCCCCCGAAGTCGATGAGCTCGAGGGGGGGGCCCTGGGCCTCCCATTCGCGCGCGAGCCCGAGCAGCTCCTCGGCGGCCTCGAAGTATTCGTCGGTGCGGACGAGCTGAGAGCCGACGTGCCCTCCGAGCCCGACGAGTCGCAACGCAGCGCCTTCTCGTGCGATCGCGCCGTAGGCGCTCGCGAGGTCAGCGCGCATGATCCCGAATTTTGCCTCCTCGTGGCCGGTGGCGATGGCCGCGTGCGTGTCCGCGCGGACGGCAGGGTTCACGCGCAGGGCGATGCGCGCCGCACGGCCGAGGGCGCGAGCGCGGCCTGCGATGCGAGCGAGCTCATCGATCGAGTCCACCTGAATCGCGAAGATCCCCCGGTCGCCGAGGGCGATGGCCGCATCGATGGCCGCCACGCTCTTGCCCATTCCGCTCAAGAGCAAGCCGTGCGCGTCGATGCCGCAGCTCTTGGCTACCTCGAGCTCGGCGAGCGAGCCGACCTCGGCACCGCATCCCGCGTCGGCCAGCGTTCGAACGACGGCGCCGGCCGAGTTTGCCTTGACCGCGAAGGCCACGAGGTGCGGGTGGCCTTGAAACGCGTCGACGACGTCGCGCGCCTCGGCGGCCATCGACGCGAGGTCGTAGACGTACGCCGGCGTCGAGACGCGCGCCTCCTCGAGGATCGACGCGAGGGGGCGGCCGCCGAAGAGGACCTCACCATCCTGTGCGCGATCGAGCATGGGCTTTCAGGCGACACCGTACTGCCTCCGATGGGGCGAATCGAGGTCCAAGTGGATCCGCGTTCATGCTCGCGTGCGCCTATGCCATGCTCGGGCCGTGGGCATTCGCCGCGCGAAGATCGTGTGCACCATCGGGCCCGCGTCGGACGCTCCCGAGGCGCTCGATGAGCTGATCGGCGCCGGCATGAACGTGGCGAGGCTCAACTTCTCGCACGGCAGCCACGAGGAGCACGCCGAGCGGATCCGCCGCGTGCGCGAGGCCGCCGCGCGTGCCGGGAAAGAGGTCGCGATCCTCCAGGACCTCTGCGGCCCCAAGATCCGCTGCGCGCGTTTCGCCGGCGGCACGCTCGCGCTCCCGTCCGACACCGAGCTCGAGCTCGCCGAGTCGGCCGACGCCAACGTGATCGCGCCACCCGGCACGGCGCTCATCCAATACCCGGGGCTCGCCGACGATCTCCACCCTGGCGACGTGCTGCTGCTCGACGACGGGCGTGTGAGCCTCGAGGTGATCCACGCCGGCGCAGGCCGGGTGCGCGCGCGCGTGACCCAAGGTGGAGTGCTGCGCGACAAGGTCGGCGTTCACATCCCGGCCGAGCGTCTTCGCGTCTCGAGCCTGACCGACAAGGACAAGCACGACCTCGCGTTCGGCCTCTCGCAGGGCGTCGACTACGTCGCGCTGTCGTTCGTGCGCGCGGCGGCGGAGGTGCGCCTCGTGCGCGACATCTGCGAGGCCTGGGGACGCCCGACGCCGATCGTCGCGAAGATCGAGACGCCCCAGGCGATCGAGCACCTCGAGC
>SYFR01000202.1 GCA_005800325.1 Myxococcales bacterium
GGGGTGACCGCGCCGCCCAGCCTGCTCCGGCCGGCCGACGCGCGGACGGGCGCCGCCAGGGAGGCCGCCAGGGAGGCCGCCGCACGGCCACGGGCAAAGAACAGGGCGGCAAGCCGCCCGAGGCGTCCCGCATCTCGAAGGCGACGCCGATCCGCGAGGTCGTTCGCGAAGGCCAGCACGTCATCGTGCAGGTGACGAAGGAGCCGATCGGCACGAAGGGCGCGCGCGTCTCGAGCCACGTCTCGCTCGCGGGGCGCTACGTCGTGTACCTGCCGACGGTCGAGCACGTCGGGATCAGCAAGCGCATCGGCAGCGACCAGGAGCGCGCGCGGCTGCGCGACGCGATCGACTCGGTGAAGCCGCCAACGGGCGGGCTCGTGGTGCGCACGGTCGCCGAGGGCCTCACCAAGAAGAAGCTGAAGAACGACGTCGGCTATCTCGTGCGGCTGTGGGACGAGATCCTGGAGGCGCGGAAGAACGCCAAGCGCGCGCCCGATCTCGTGTTCGAGGAGCTCGATCTCGTGCTCAAGACGGCCCGAGATCTCTTCGGGGAAGACGTCGGCCGGATCATCATCGACAACCGCGAGCAGTACGCGCGCCTGCGCCGCTTCGTGGAGATGTTCATGCCGGAGCGCGCCGGCGACGTCGAGCTCTACGAGGGCAAGGAGCCCGTGTTCGACGCGTTCGGCATCGAGGACGAGATCGCCCGCGCGCTCGCGCGCAAGGTGCCGCTGCCTTCGGGCGGCTACCTCATCATCGATCAAGCCGAGGCGCTCACCGCCATCGACGTGAACACGGGCCGCTTCGTCGGCAAAGGCAGCAAAGATCTCGAGGACACGATCCTCGCGACGAACCTCGAGGCCGTTCAAGAGATCGCCTACCAGCTGCGCTTTCGCAACATCGGCGGTCTCATCATCCTCGACCTCATCGACATGGATCGCCCGCAAAACCGGGAGAAAGTGCGCCATCGGCTCGAGGAGCTGCTCGCCAACGACAAGGCCAAGACGACGCTGAACCGCATCTCGGAGCTCGGGCTCATCGAGATGACGCGCAAGCGCACGCGCGAGAGCCTCGGGCGGCTCATGCACGAGCCTTGCTTCTATTGCGACGGTACTGGCCAGCTCATGTCGAAGGAGACCGTGGCCTACGAGATCCTGCGCCAGATCCGGCGCGAGCAGACGAACCTCAAGGGCTACAAGATCACCGTGAACGCGCACCCGGCCATCGTGGACTTGCTGAAAGGCGCCGAGGCGGTGGCCGTGCGAGAGGCCGAGCGCATGTTCATGCGGCGCATCGAGCTCGTGCCTCGAAAAGAGTTCCACATGGAGCAGTTCGATCTGCACGGGGGCTGAGCGAGAGATGCCTGCGCGCAGTTCGACGGCGGAGATGCCGAGGGCCACGACGGGGACGCCGAGCGCCACGACGGGGATGGCGAGAGCGGCCACCAAGGAGGCTCCATGACCGAAAGCGGCGACATCAAGCGGCGCGAAGAGCGCGTCACCATCAACAAAGAGTTCGAGTCGTTCGACGCCTTCGTGAGCGAGTACGTGTCGAACATCTCGCGCTCGGGCGTCTTCATCCGTACCCAGGAGCCGCTCGGCGTCGGCACCAAGGTCACGCTCAAGTTCACGGTGCTCATGGAAGAGATCGAGACCGTCGAGGGCGTCGGCGAGGTCGTGCGCGTCGAGCAAGAGCCCGCGGGCATGGGGATCGTTTTTACGGCGCTCTCGGGTTACTCCGAGAAGCTCATCGAGCGCCTGCTCACCGCGCCGGCGCTGAAGATGCCGCGCCAGAGCGAGTAGCGACGTCGCGCGAGCACGCACGCCGCTGGAGTCGCCGATGTTCACCGGGCTCGTCGAGACCACCGCTACGGTCGCGTCGATCGCGCGCCGCGGCAGCGAGGCACGGCTCGCCTTCTCGGTCGACGCGCGCTGGCTCGCCGAACGCGCGGGCTCGGCGGCGGGCGGGAGCGTCGTGCGCGGGAGCGTCGAACGCGGGAGCTTCGTGCTGGGCGAGTCGATCAGCGTGAGCGGCGCGTGCCTCACGGTCGCGAGCTTCGACGACAGCGGCTTCGCGGCGCACGTCTCCGAAGAGACGCTGCGGGTCACGACGCTCGGCGACCTCCGGCCCGGGCAGCGCGTCAATCTCGAGAGCTCGCTCGCGCTCGGCGAGCGGCTCGGCGGACACCTCGTGCTCGGTCACGTCGACGGCGTCGGCACGGTGCGCGCCTGCGAGCCCGAGGGCGAGGCGCGGCGCGTCGTCATCGCCGCAGAGCCCGAGCTGATGCGCTACTTCGCGCCCAAGGGCTCGATCACCGTGGACGGCACGAGCTTGACGGTGAACCGCCTGCCCCACGCCGACTGCATCGAGCTCATGCTGGTGCCGCACACGCTCGCGGTCACGACCCTCGGTGGACTCTCGGCCGGAGCGCGCGTCAACCTCGAGGTCGACGTGCTCGCCCGCTACGTCGGGCGCATGCTCGAGGCGGCGGGCATCGTTCGCGGGGCAAGCAACGACGAGGCTCTGCTCGCCACGCTCGAGCGATCGGGGTTTGTGCCTTGACGGGGCGCGCCGCTGTCGAGATGTTGCGACGCGGCTCGCGCCTCGATTCATTAGAATCGCCGGTGAGCTAGCGTTGCTCCTCACGCATCCATGGCCATGAAGACGCACGGAAGAATCGATCAGGCCGTCGTCGCACGCGTGCACGCGGCGCTCGACGCCACCCGTCGGGGCGAGATGATCATCCTCGTCGACGACGAGGACCGCGAGAACGAGGGCGATCTGTGTTTCGCCGCGGAGAAGGTCACGCCCGAAGCCATCAACTTCATGGCGAAGCACGGGCGCGGGCTCATCTGCCTCGCGCTCGACGAGGAGCAGGTGGCGCGGCTCGATCTGCCGATGATGGCGGCGCCCGGGCGAGGCGGTCCGCCGCTCGGCACGGCGTTCACCGTGAGCATCGAGGCGGCGCGCGGCGTGACGACGGGCATCAGCGCCGCGGATCGCGCGCACACCATCTTCGTCGCGAGCAACCCCGACGTGCGCCCCACCGACATCGTGACGCCAGGGCACGTGTTCCCGCTGCGCGCGAGCAACGGCGGGGTCCTCGTTCGCACGGGGCAGACCGAAGGCGCGGTCGACGTGGCTCGGCTCGCCGGCCTCCGCCCCGCGGGCGTCATCTGCGAGATCATGAAGGACGACGGCACCATGGCGCGGATGCCGGACCTCGAGGAGTTCGCCAGCGAGCACGGGCTCGTGATCCTCACCATCGCCGACCTCATCCAGTACCGGCTCGCGACCGAGACCTTGGTCACGAAGGTCTCCGAACACCCAGTCGTGCTCGATCAGACGGGCACCGAGTGGCGCGCGGTCGCCTTCGAGACCGTGGTCGAGCGACGCCAGGCCCTCGCGCTCGTGAAGGGCGAGCTCGACGGGGACGAGCCGGTCTTGTGCCGCGTGCACTCCGGCTCGACCGTGGCCGATCTCTTCAGTTCGACGAGCTTCGACGGCGGCGCCAACCTGCGCGAGGCCATCGGTCGCATCGAGGCCGAGGGGCGCGGCGTCCTCCTTTATCTGGACTCGCAGCGCCGGATCTCCGACGAGCTCGACCTCGCCGTGCGCTTCGCTCGCTCGAGCGGCCTGCCGCCGGCGATCGAGAGCCAGACGTCGCTGGCCGACGGCAAGGGGCGCATGACGCTCCGCCAGTTCGGCCTCGGCGCGCAGATGCTCGCCGCGCTCGGCGTCCACAAGCTGCGCCTCATGACGAGCAGCCAGCGCAAGATCGCCGGACTCACCGGCTATGGCATCGAGGTCGTCGAGCACGTGGCGCTCGCGCACGGGACATGAACGCGCCGTCCGGCATCGTGTGGAGATGGCGAGGGACTGCGAGGAACTGCGATGAACGATGAACCGAGAGTGATCGAGGGCAACCTCGTCGTGGCCGCCGACAAGCGCTTCACCATCGTGGCGAGCCGCTTCAACGGCTTCATCGTCGAGCGCCTCGTCGAGGGCGCCGTCGACACGCTCGTGCGCCATGGAGCGGCGCGCGGGAACATCACGATCGTGCGCGTGCCTGGCTCGTGGGAGCTGCCGCTCATCTGCATGCGTATCGCGAGAGCAGGCAACACGGACGCCATCGTCGCGCTCGGGGCGCTGATCCGCGGGGCGACGGCGCACTTCGACTACATCGCCGGCGAGGTCTCGAAGGGTCTCGCGCGCGTGTCGTTCGACTTCGAGCTGCCGGTGGCGTTCGGCGTGCTCACCACCGACACGCTCGAGCAGGCGATCGAGCGCGCGGGCTCGAAGGCGGGCAACAAGGGCGCCGAGGCCGCGCTCGCGGCGATCGAGCTCGTGTCGCTGTGCCAGGTGCTCGCCCGCTAGCGCCTCGATTCACGAGGAGCGAGCGAGCACCTCGATAGCAAGACTGGACTACGACGATGGGCGCAAGAACGAGTGGCCGGGAGGCGGCGCTGCAGATGCTGTTTGCGCTCGATGCTGGGGGCGACGTAGAGCGCGCGGTCGCGGATTTTTGGCGCGAGGTCCCTGGCGACGCCGACGGGCGCGAGTACGCCGATCGACTCGTGCGCGGAGCGATGGAGGCGAAGGACAGCGTTGACGAGCGGCTCCGCAGCGCGAGCCGCCACTGGAGGCTCGAGCGGATGTCGCGCGTCGATCGCAACGCGCTCCGCCTGGGCACGTACGAGCTCATGCACGAGCCGAGCGTGCCGCGCGCCGTCGTCATCGACGAGGCCGTGGAGCTCGCAAAGCGCTATGGGGCCGAGGGCTCGAGCGTGTTCGTCAACGGGGTGCTCGACCGCATCGCCGAAGATCTCGGCCGCTAGAGCGTCTCCGCCCCACATGCCGTTGTCGGCCCACGACGCAGCTGGGCCCCTCTCCGGCCGACAACGAGCGGGCCGAGACTAGTCTCCGGATCGCTCGCGCGTCGTGGCCACCGGCGCCGCCTCGTTCTCGAGGTAGCGAAAGATCGTGCGCGGATCGACGCCGAGATCGCGCGCGGTCTGCGTGCGGTTGCCGTGGTTTCGCTCGAGCGCCGAGAGCACGTAGCGACGCTGAAACTCTTCTTTCGCCTTCTCGAGCGGGACGAGCGGCGCCTCGGCGTTGGGGCCGAGATCGAGATCCTCGGCGGCGAGCAGCTTGTTGTCGCAGAGGACGAGCGCCTTCTTGATGCGGTTTTGCAGCTGCCGAATGTTGCCGGGCCAGGGGTACTTCTTCACCGCCGCGATCGCCGACGGACTGAAGCCGCGCACCGGGCTCGAGAGCTCGTCGGCGTATTTGGACAGGAGCGATTTCGCGATGAGGAGCACGTCGTCGGTGCGATCGCGCAAGGGAGGCAGCCATAGGTTCACGACGTTCAACCGGTAGTAGAGGTCCTCGCGGAAAGTGCCGCCGCGCACCATCTGCTCGAGATCCCGGTTCGTCGCCGCGAGCACGCGAATGTCGACCTTCTCGGGCTTGCTGCTGCCGACGCGCATCACGATGCGCTCTTGCAGCGCGCGGAGCAGCTTCACCTGCAGGTTGAGCGGAAGCTCGCCGACCTCGTCGAGGA
>SYFR01000203.1 GCA_005800325.1 Myxococcales bacterium
CGTTCTGAGCCAAGATCAAACTCTCCAGTTAAACTTATGGTTCTCCTGGAGACCGATAGCCGCAGACTGCTAAGGTCTGTGGCAATGGCTCGTATGGTTACCTTTTGACGGTTAATGGCGCTACGTGCCGCCGCTTCTGCCGGGAGCTTGCGCTACCCTGCTTGGCGGTGACTACGCGCGCCGGCCCCACGCTTTCGCGTGATGGCACAATCCGTTCAACCCAGTTTTCAAGGACCGAGGCGAGGAGTGTTCCTCGCGCCCTCGTATTACCGCGCCGCGCCAGTTGCGTCGTCGCAGGCGTCCGAGGGGCTCATGAGGTTAGTGCTCAACTTTTTTTTCGTCAAGCGCTTTCTCATTCGAAGTCCCTTCTCGACCCGCGTCTCCGGCTAGGCCGTCGTCGCGCATTCGTGGTCGCCTCGCGGCGTGGTCACGGGACTCGCCCATCGGCGTTGCCGCCTTCGGGAGGGCGGAATCTAGTCGAGAATGCATCCAGGTCAACATTATTTTTTGGAAAACTTCGCTCGCGCTTCTCGACGCTCGCCGCAGCCGTTTATCGCGGTCACCGGCGCTCATGTCCAGTCGCAGTGCGGCGCCTCGATTCCGGGCTTTTGCGGCGGGCACCAGCGCTCGTTGCCAGTTGCACTGGGGCGCCCTGGTTCAGGTCGTTTGCGGAGGTTTTTCTGCGACGAACCAGGCGCCCGAGGACTCGCGAACCAGCTCGAGGCGGGGTTCGTGGTCGATGCGGTAGCGTCGTTCGTCGCTCCGGGGAGGACGGAGCTCGTGCGCGTGCAGCGCAGGCATGTTCTTCGTGTCCGTGACGATTTCCAGCGGGTGACCGGCAGAGTCGGTGCGAACGCGTGCGCGCTCCCACACGGGCTCGTCCGACATCGCCATACGCCAGCCGGCCTCGCGTGCGATCGCGGCTGCACAGGCGCCCAAGGACCGATGCGAGAGGGTCCCGACGAGGCTGGGCTCGCCCATCACAGCGAGCACGTACCCTGCGTGCACGTGATGCGCCACGAAGGCGCGCTCGCTCGTCGCTATCCACAGTGTCGTCGCCGCGCGAAACGCGGCCGCGGCGCGAGTGTCGCGCAGCACGATTTGCAGGTGCGCGCCGGCGAGCGCGACCGCGTGCTGGACGTCGTCGTGGGCGGGGGCGGACGCAAGTACGGCATGGTCCACGCGTTCGCCCTCATCGTCGACCAACACCGCCGCATGTACGGCATCGGCGAGCTCGCACAACGCCGCCAGTGGCGCGGCGAACGCGCTGGGAGTCTGGGTCGCACGCATCATGGACGGAGCCGCTCGGTGTGGATGGCGGGCAAGGCGCCATACCGCCAACGGTGCGGGTCACGCAGCGTCGCGGCGGCATGCTCAGCGGGGAGCAGCAGCGGCATCGCGTGCGAGCGCCTCCATGAGGCCGTCGGCGTTCGTGGCGACCTCGACGGCGCTGCGCGCGCGCGCCTGCTCGAGCATTGTGCGACGGGTTCGCCGCGCACGGGCACGCGCGATGTCGTCCGAGAGCTGGCGAAGGCGCTCGACGCGCGCCACGCGATACTCGGCGGTGCGCTCGAGGAGCGCGATCACGTGAAAGCCATAGTCGGTCGCGACGAGATCGCTCACGTCCCCGCGCGTGCCCAGAGCGGTAGCGGCCTTCGCGAAAGGCTCGAGCACGTACTGCGGCGAGGCGAATCCGAAGTCGACGAGGCGCCCGTCAGCTGCGACGACCGGGAGGCGTTCGGTCGTGACTTCGAGCTTACCCTTCTCGAGCTCGGAGACCGCCGCCGTGAAGCGGCTGGCGACGTCGTCGGGCGGCTCGTTGGGGCCGAACTCGAACGCCTTGTCGCCATCTCGTCGCGGAGCCGGCTCGAGCGCCGTTGACCGAAGCGCCGCCTCGACGTGGCTACGCAGGCGCGCCGCGAGCGCGCGGGCCTCGGATTTCTGCGCCTCGGTGGCTCGCTCGGCGATGCGCACGACCGCGTGCACGACGCGGGCGCCGGCGGGGCGGTCGAACTCCACGAAATGATGAGCCGTCACATCGGCCAGCTCCTCCTCGCTCACGGGCGCGGTGCGGGCCTCGCGCCAGATCATGCGCATGAGCGCGCGCGCGAGCACCGTCGACTCGGCGGCCGGCACCAGATCGGGGAGGTCGGTGCGCGCGCCCGCCGCAAAGAGCGCGTCGAATACGGCACGGTCGCGCGCCTCAGCAATCGGAATTCTCTCCGCGGCAGCGATCGCCGCCACCGTAGCCGCTGCGATTTCCTCACTACCGACGCGCGCGATAGAGCCGGGTGCGAGCGACTCGACGCTCGTTGGCGCCGGTGGCCGTGGGTCGCCACCACATGCCGCGATGAGGAGTGGGCCACATGCCGCGATGAGGAGCGCGCCTGATCCCGCGACGAGAAGCGCGCCGCACTTCACGAGTGCGCGGCGCCCGGGCCGCGGCGATGACGCGGCATCGGCGCAGTCTCGGAAGGCCGCGCTCAGGCGCCCGCGTGCGAGGGCGTTCACTTGGCCGCCTCAGGGGTGCCCAATGCACGGCGAATTCCGGCGATGGCGACCGCACCAGCGAACGCGAACAGGACGCTCGCCAAGTCGCGCTTGGCAGCGAGCTTCACCAGCGCCGCAGCGAACGCGCAGGCAGCAAGAGCGAGCAAGGCGATCGCCAACCAGTGCTGGGCCCGCACGCGCTCAGCTTAATTTGCGGACCGACAGCATCGCCACCAAAAATGCGGCGTTTGCCTTGCGTGCCCGCGCGGCCAGGATCAAGGCAGGCGCTCAATCAGGATGGCCGCCGCGACGACCACCAAGAACAGCACGACGCTCCGTACCGCGCGGCTCTCGCCTTGCGAGCGGCGGCGGTCGCCGGCACGAAGCTCGCCGCCCATGCGCGCAGCGATGTTCGCCGCCGAGGCGATCAACGCCACTGCGGCGACGACGCCCAGCGCCTGCGCAAACAACCGCCGAGCGGGCTCCTCGATCCGCATGGCGAGCGCGAGGCATGCAAACCCCGCGAGCGTCCCGAAGGCTGCGATGAAGAGCGCCAGTCTCGGCGGCCTTCTTCGCGGCCCGAGGCCCGTCGTCGCGCCAGGCGGCGCCGCCTCGAGACTCGACGCGGGGACGCGCCACGGATGCCACCATGCGATCGCGTACGCAGCCCAGGCCAGCGTACCGAGGAAGCCGCGCACAGGGTCGAACGCAAGCAGAACGCCGGCGCGCGAGGCGAGGAGCCAGGCGCTCGCGGAGGCGGCGAGCGTGACGGTGATCCCGGAGTGGCGAGCGAGGCGATGATTGCTCGCCAGATAGGGGCCGACGCCGGAGACGAAGCCTGCACCGAAGATGACGCCGACGAGCGCCACGGCAGCAGCAGCGCGAGCAGCCAGACCCGCGCGCGACGACGCCGCGACCGGCGCGAGCGTGATGAGCCACGCGGCTGCGCCAGTCAGCAGGCCACGAAGTGCCGCCACGTGTCCCCCGTGCGAGAGGCCACGCGCGTGGCGGGGGGCGTTGCCGTGCCCGCTGCGCTCGGCGCCCGACGCCGCGTCGCGCGAGGGCGTCGGGGCGGCGCTCGCGTCATCACGAAGGTGGTAAGTCTCACCGTCGTGCTGAGGCACATCGGTGCGCGTCATGCTCGTCGGACGAGCGCCTCGAGCGGCACGAGGCGTGGTTCCGCGCTCGTGCGCGGATGCGCCGGCGAGGGCTCGATGTGCACGGCGTGGGCGGCTCGGGCTGCCTCGGATGCCACGTGCGCGCCAAGCTCCTCGTCGGCTTCGTCGGTTGGCGCCTCGAGCCGGAGCGCACGCCAGAGCTCCGCGTCGAGGAGGTGCGAGGGCCGCACGTTGCGCAACGCGGCGAGCATGCTCTCGCGCACGCCAGGGTGCCGCCGGTCGAGCTCGGCGAGCATGTCTTTCACGATTTGCCGCTGAAGATTCGGCTGCGCGCTGCACAAGACGCAGGGGATGATCGGGTAGGCGCGAGCTGTCGCGTAGGCGGCGATGTCGTCTTCGGCGCAGTAAGCGAGCGGGCGGATCACGACGACGTCTCCCGCATCGTTCACGAGCTTCGGCGGCATCGCCTTGAGCGAGCCGGAGAACATCAGGTTGAGCATGAGCGTCGTGATCGCGTCGTCGCGGTGATGGCCGAGCGCGACTTTGTTGAAACCGAGGTCACGCGCGAGGGTGTAGAGGATCCCGCGGCGCAAGCGGGAGCACAGCGAGCAGGTGGTCTTGCCCTCGGGCACCTTCGCCTTCACGACGCTGTAGGTGTCCTCGTAGACCATGCGGAACGCGTGGCCGCCGGCAGCCATGTAGCTGTGAAGCCGCTCTCGCGGGTAGCCGGGGTGCCCTTGATCGACGTTGAGGGCCAAGAGCTCGAACCGCACGGGCGCACGCCGGGCGAGGTCGACGAGCAGCTCGTGCATCACGTAGCTGTCCTTGCCGCCGGAGACCGCGCACAGGATGCGGTCGCCCTCTTCGATCAGTCCGAAGTCTGTGATCGCGCGGCCCACCGATCGCGCGAGCTTGCGGCGCTGGCGCTCGAGGCCAGCGTCATGCGAGGGCGGCGGGGGCGCGGCGGCGGACATGGCTCGCGGTGGAATTGGGGTCTCGCGAGCGACCGGCGGGTCGCATGACGAGAGCTCGCTTGCGGGAGATACTTGCACGATGCGCGGGCGCGCGGGGCCAGAAGGATCTAGAGGCTCGCACCTGGGCGCGCGCAGCGCGGGGCGACGAAGGGCTCGTCGTGCCGAGCCTCACCCCAGAGGAGCGACGGCCGCGCCGGGCACGCCGTTCGTTGCCAGGTCGTCGATGAGCTGGAGGTAGGTCAAGACGCCGTGGCCCGTGCCGCCCTTGGCATAGACGTCATAGGCCTTGTTCGCCATCGAGGGCCCGGCGATGTCGACGTGGATCCACGGCTTGTCCGATACGAATTCGCGCAAGAAGAGCGCCGCGGTGATCGAGCCACCCCAACGATCCCCCATGTGCTTGAGGTCGGCCCAGTCGCTCTTGAGCTGGTCGCGCAGATCCTCGACGAGGGGCATGTGCCACATGGCCTCGCCGGCAGCCGCAGCTGCGCCGCGCATGCGCTCGGCGAGCCCGTCGCGGTTCGCGAAATAGGCCGAAACCGTGGGACCGAGCGCGACGACGCAGGCCCCGGTGAGGGTCGCGTTGTCGAGGATGAAGTCGGGCTCTTGCTCGACCGCGTAGTGGAGC
>SYFR01000204.1 GCA_005800325.1 Myxococcales bacterium
GGTACTCCTTCACGTAGCCGTTGCCGCCGAACACCTGCACCGCGTCGACCGCGGTCGCCATCGCGCTGTCGGCGCCGTAGGCCTTGGCGAAGCTCGAGACGATGGGGTCGCGCACGCCGTTGTCGAGATTCCACGCCGCCTTCTGGTAGAGGAGCCGCGTGCCTTCGACGCGAATGGCCATCTCCGCAAGCATCCACTGGACCATCTGGTGCTCGGCGATCGCCTTGCCGAAGGTCTGCCGCTCTTTCGCGTAAGCGACGCACTCTTCGAGGCAGCGGCGCATGACGCCGGTCGCCATCGCGCCGATGTCGGGCCGCGTCTGGTTGAACGTCTCCATCGCGAGCTTGAAGCCCTTGCCCTCGGGCGCGAGCAGGTTCGCCTTCGGCACCTTCACGTCCTCGAAGAAGACCTGCGCGGTGTCGCTCGCGCGCTGGCCCATCTTGTCCTCGTGCTTGCCCACGGTGACGCCAGGTGACGCGCGATCGACGATGAACGCCGCGATCCCCTTGTGGCGCGTGTCCGGGTTGCTCGTCGCGAACACGACGTAGAAGCTCGCGTAGCTCGCGTTGGTGATCCAGCACTTCTGCCCGTTCAAGACGTAGTCGTCGCCGACCTGGCGAAAGGTCGTCTTGAGGCCGGCGACGTCGCTGCCCGCGGCGGGCTCGGTCGTGCAGTAGCTCGCCAAGAGCGGCTCGCTCGCCAGCATGCCGAGGTACTTCCTCTTCTGCTCCTCGTTGCCCGCGAGCTTCACCGGAGTGAGCGCGAGGCCGTTGGCGAGGATGCTGGTCGTGATGCCGCTGCACCCGTACGCGAGCTCTTCGGTGACCATCGCGTTCTCGAGCTCGCCGAGGCCGGCGCCGCCGTATTCGGCCGGCAACGTCACGTTGACGAGGCCCGCCTCCCACGCCGCCTGGAACACATCGAGCGGGAAGCGCGCCTCGCGATCGCACTCGGGCGCGACGGGAATGAGGCGCTCTTTCGCGAAGCGACGCGCGGTGCGGACGAGCTCTTGGTGCTCTTCGGACAGAGAGAAATCAAGCATGGAAACACTCTCCTTCGGTACAACGTTTGCGGGGTACTGAGATCTTTGCCGGGCGCCCTCGGCGCGCAGCGGGGCGCTATTCTTTCAGCCGGCGACGCTTGCGCTCGAGCTCGGCGCGCACCGCGCGGGCGCCGAGGATGTAGCCGACGATGAGCCCGAGGACAGCGACGGTCGGTATGTAGATGACGTGCTGCGGCGTCATCCCCGAAATGTCGAACACGCTGTCCTCGAGTCCTTCGAATCGCTGGAAAAGCCGGCAAATTGCGCTGCTGCGGCGCGACCCGCTAGCCCTTCGCCTCCCCGTCTCGGCGCGTGCGCGCGAGCTCCTCGGTGAGGCGCTCGATGCGGGCGTCGATGGTACGCAGCTTTCGCAGGCTCATGAACACGAGGAAGAAGACGAAGAGCCACATCGCCGCGTAGGCCTCGACGAGCAGCGCTTGCCCGCTCTGCATCTCGGGTCCGCCCTCGACCGCGCGAAACTCCGTGCCTCGCCCCGCAGGTGACAGAGCAGGTGACGGAGCAGCCGACGGAGCAGCCGACGGAGCAGCCGACGGAGCAGCCGACAGAGCAGCCGACGGAGCAGCCGACGGGGCGGCCGTCGCTTGCGCAGCGACGAGCTCAGGCACAGGGGAGGGAGAGACGGGCGTCAACATGGGGTGATCCGGATGAGTGGGGCCGCGCGACGAGACGCTCAGTCGCCCGAGACGCCAAGCTCGACGGCCTCTTCCTCGAGCGCGGCGAGGCGGCCCGAGGCGAGGTGAACGCGAGCCCGCTGCCACACGAGCAGGAGCGCGAGCAGCGTGAAGGTGAGAAATCCGAGCGTGAGCGCGAGCTTCATGTCCGGGTGCTTGAGGCCACCGCCACCGGACGAGATCACCTTCGGGTGCTGCCCGCCCCACTTCTGCACCGAGTAGTGAATGATGGGAAGGTTGGCGGAGCCGAGCACGCCGAGCGCCGCTGCGAACTTTCGCTCCGCCTCGCCACCGCCGGTGAACGCGCGCAGGACGACGTAGGCGACGTAGACGAGCACGCTGAGGAGCGAGGTCGTCAGGCGCGGATCCCAGGTCCAGTAGCGGCCCCACGCCTTCGCCGCCCACAGCGGGCCGGACACGAGCACCATCAGGCCCATCGCCACCGCGACCTCCGCTCCGCCGCGAGCCAGCGCGTCCCACTTCAGCGTGCCGCGCGCCAGGTAGCCGACCGAGCCGACGCAGCAGAGCGTCGCGCCGAGGTACATGCCGTAGG
The DNA here is from genome assembly GCA_005800325.1 of Myxococcales bacterium. Lineage (GTDB taxonomy): Bacteria > Myxococcota_A > Polyangia > Polyangiales > Polyangiaceae > SYFR01. The sequence goes on from SYFR01000204.1 coordinate 2,288, forward strand.
CCGCGGGGACGTGGAAGTAGAAGATCTTCTGGACGATCCCCATCGACGCCTCGGTCGGCGCCTTGAGGAACACGACCTGCAGCGTCACGACGCAGAGGACGGCCGTCGCGCAGAGCAGCGCGAGAAATCCGCGGTCACGAGCCGTCGCCGTCATCGCGCGGGAAGGTAGTAGTGAGCCCCCATCGAATCGAGCGGAAAATCGCCGCTGCGTCGATGGGCCGGTTTGGCACCGAGAACGCGCTACTTCGCGACGGCGTCCCAGCCCGTCGCCTTGGCGAGCTTCGCGACCGCGAGCCGGTACTCCATCGTGGCGTTGAGCGAGTTGTAGCGGTGCTCGGCGTAGCTCTTCGCCGGATCGACGAGGTCCCGCTCTTCCATCGTGCCGATGTCGATCGCCTGCTGAACGGTGGAGAGCCACTTGCGGGCGTAGCGCTCGGCCTTCAGGTACGCGTCGTAGCGCTTCTTCCAGTGCTTGGCCTCGGCGTAGGCCTCTTCGACTTGGGCCGCGACCCCACCGAGCGCCTTCTTGTCGAGCGCGAGCATCTCGGCGAGATCCGCCTCGGCCTGCTTCACACGCGCGTAGCCGGGGGCGAAGTCGAGCTGCCACTGGAAGACCACCGCCGCGCCGTAGTGCACGTAGTTGCCGCCGTCGCTCACGAACGGGTTGATCTGATCGGCGACCTCGGGAGCCGCGCTCAGCCCGACCGAGAGCCCGAGCCCAAGGGTGGGGTAGAGCTGCGAGCGCGCGAGCTCCACCTGCGCTTCACGCGCGACGAGCCCGGCCCGCGCCATGAGCACCTCGGGCCGATGGACACGCGCCGCGCGCAAGTAGCGCGTGAGGCCGCCGAGCTCGTGCTCGGGGATCCTGAGCGGCTCGTCCATGAGCTCGAGCTCGGGGACACCCGTGTAGAAACGCAGGCCCGCGGTCGCGATCTCGAGAAACTTCTCCGCCTCCGCCTGCCGCGCTTCGATCTCCGACGTGTAGGTCTGGAGCTTGAGCAGATCGATGGGATCGCCGTCCTCTTCTTCGACCTCGCGCTCGAGCTTCTTCACGGCGTCGTCGACCTTGTCGTTCGCCTCGACGATGAGGTCGAGCGCGTCGCGCGCGAGCTGAAGCCCGAGATACGCGCGGCGCACGTCGTAGCGCACCTCGTCGCGCGTCACCTCGAGGCCGTGCTCTTCGACCTCGACGCCGGCCTCGGCCGCTTCCCAGAGGTTCGTGATCTTGCCGAACGTGTAGAGCGGCAACGCTCCGTCGATGCCCGCGCGCCACGCGAGGCCGAGGCTCGACCCGAGTGAGGCGTCGGTGTTGGGGCTGAACGTGCTGCTGCCGAGCACCGTCGGAGCGAGCGCCATCCCGCCGCTCGCGCGAAACTGGCTGAACGGGGCGAAGCGGGCCTCGGTAAGCCGCGCCTTCGTCTTCTTGACCTTCGCGCGGGCGGCCAAGAGATGCGGGTGATTGCGATCGGCGAGCTCGAGGCAGCGCGCGAGATCCGCGCCGGGCTTCACCTGCAGCGGCGGCATAGCGAACGCCACGCCGCTCGCATGGCACGCGAGCGCGAAGAAGCTCGTGCCCGCCAGCGTGCATCGCATCGTCACGAACGGCGACCCTATCAACTGCCCTCGGCTCCCTGCAACCGAAGACGCCGGCCCGTCGTCGCCGTCAGTCCTTGGGCTTCGACTCAGCCGTCGTCTCGGGCGTCGCGTCCGTCTTCAACGTTGCGGTGGTTGCGGCAGCGGATTTCTGCGCGGCCTTGGGTGCCGCCTGCTTCGCGCCGCGCTTCTTTTTCACGTCTTTCTCGGGCTCTTCCGGCGGCGGCGTGATCGCGTTGGCCTCGAGCTCGGCCGGCGTCACGGGCGGAAAGTCGACGCTCAGCATCGTGCCCCGCGAGCTCTTGCGGAGCTTCGTCTTGTGCGCGGTCGTGGCGCGCAGCTCGACGACGAGCTCGGCTCCCCCTTCCTCGAGCGGCTCGATGCGCACGCGCCCGACCGGCGTGAGAAAGTGCGTCGTCGGCAGCCCCAAGCGGTTCACCTTTTCGGGCACCGCCGCGTCGCGAAGCCGATAGCGGAGGACGGCGGGGGCCTCGTTCTCCGTGATCTTCGTGCGGTGACTGAGCATCACGAAGACGCGCGAGCCGCCCGACGCCAGCATGCGAAAGCCGGGCATCGTCACGAGCGGCGGCTGGTCGGCGGGGGCCTCGCCCGGGTCTTGCCCATCGTCCGCCCCGGCGTTGTCGTCCTGGACCGGCGCGCCCTCGGCCGAGCCGGCGCCGGCTGCCGCGGATCCGGCGGGCGCCCCCGCGGCGAGCTTCTCGGCAGCGGCCATGTCCGCCGCGACGGCGCCGTCGCCA